>JANXBX010000013.1 GCA_025060595.1 Synergistota bacterium
TATAATTCGTATAAGTCAAAAGGATTTAGAAGAGATAATCGAACTTGGAAGAAGACTTATACAGATTCCAACGGAAAACCCTCCAGGAAACTATGAAGAATTATGCTATGTAATACAAAGGAGTATGGAAGAGTTTGGCCTTGAATCTTATATAATAAGGGGACAAAAGGATAAACCTAATGTAGTAGGGATATGGCGAGGATATCTCAATGAAAATAAGGTTCTCCTTTTAAGCGGACACATGGATGTAGTTGAAGGAGGAAAACCAAACGATTGGAAATATCTTCCTTTCTCCGGAGAAGTAGCTGATGGAGCTTTATGGGGCAGAGGTTCTGCCGACATGAAAGGTGCAATAGCCTGTATGATCTATGCACTTAAATTCCTTAAAGGAATTGGGTGGAGACCAAAGCATGACTTAATGATAGCAACTACAGTAGATGATGAAATCGCTGGAAAGATGGGAATGAAATATCTCCTTGATGAAGGGCTTGAGAAGGTAGGGCTCCCGAGCCCTACCTTCCACATATTAGGTGAGGCAACTAACTTAGACCTGATGACAGCCTTTAAGGGAAGGATATGGGTGAGAATAGGAGTTAGCGGAAAAGCAGCTCATGGTGGAGCACCTCAAGAGGGAGTAAACGCTATAGAAAAGGCAATAGAAATAGCACTGGAGATGCGGCATCTAACAAGCGAAAGCAACCTTAACCCTCATCCTCTACTTGGCCCAGATACAATTAACCTTGGAACCATGCGCGGAGGTTCAAGAGTAAATGTTGTACCAGAAAACTGTATAATGGAATATGATATAAGAATGGGACCCCCTAAAAACGCTAAACTATATATAGATTGGGTTAGAAAAATACTGGAGAGAACCTCGAGAGAGAAAGATGTGAATATATCTTTATTTGAGGTTTTCGAGGAGAGAGACCCTGTGGAAACCCCGATAGATCATCCAGAGATAAAGAGGCTAGTTGAATTAATTTATAAGATTACTGGAAGAACCCCCTTACTTAGGGGAACGCTTTCCGCTGGTGATCTTTACTATTCTCTTAAAAGGAATATTCCTGGGGTATGGTTTGGACCAGGCGATCCTAAAATTATTCATAAGGTTAATGAACACGTTCCCATAGAACATCTTAAGCTAGCTACAGAAGTCTACATAAATATAGCTAAAGCTTTCTCTTCGTGAGGGGAAAAACATGAACTTAAGAGAAGTAGACATCTCGAAGCTACTATCGATACTTAATGAAGTCAATAAGGATAACCTTATGCGCGATACTCACGAAATATCCAGATGGATTAGAATAACAGGCTCAGAAGAGGAAGAAAAAGCCTTCGACTATATAAAGACGCGATGTGAAGAAGTAAAGGCATCAATAACAGAATATAAACCAGTAATATTCTCGAGCGTCCCCGTAGAAGCCCAGCTTCTGGTAGAGCTACCCGAAGGAGGAACTAGGAACATACCTTGTATAACTCACTCTATGTCCCCATCAACCCCTCCCACCGGTATTACTGGAAAACTGATATTATATGAAGAACTTAGTCTAAATGAAAGGGAAAACAGATTTGCTTTAGTAAGAGGAATAGCTAATCCTAAGGCTCTTCTTGACGCTACTTTAAAAGGGGCCTCAGCTTGCATATTTTTAGCAGATACCGATCCACCACCAGAGATGATAGTT
Source organism: Synergistota bacterium (assembly GCA_025060595.1). Classification (NCBI taxonomy): domain Bacteria; kingdom Thermotogati; phylum Synergistota; species Synergistota bacterium. The sequence goes on from JANXBX010000013.1 coordinate 1,683, forward strand.
TCACCCGTTTGGGGAAGCCCAAATCTTGAGGATCTCAAGAAGCTTCCTCAAATACCAACTATATCCGTTGGTTTCAATCATGCTCAAGAGCTTCTTTCCTATGCAAAGAGAGGACTAACTGCAAAGATCTTCACAAAAGTCAAAACTAAATGGACGAAAACTAACTGCATAGTGGCCGAGATTAAGCCGGATAGCGAAGCTGAATCAGAACTTTTCATACTTTTGAGCGGGCACGTAGACTCCTGGTACCATGGAGCTATGGATAATGCTAGTGGAAATGCCTGTCAGCTTGAAATCTTAAGAATAGCATCCTTACATAGAAAGGAACTCCAAAGAAGCCTTAAGGTAGCTTTTTGGTCGGGACACTCTCACGGAAGATACGGAGGCTCCACTTGGTACTCAGACCAAAACTATCTTGATCTTTTATCAAACTGTATAGTACACATAAACGCCGATTGTCTTGGAGCAAAAGGGGCAAGCGTGGTTACAGAAGGAAACATCATGGAGGAAACAAGATTCGTTGGAGAAAGGGTTATAGAAATCGTATGCGGTCAAAAGCTCATAGGAAATAGGTTCACTAGGATGGGAGACCAATCTTTTTGGGGCTGTGGAGTACCATCCCTACTTGTTACACCCGCAGAACAACCCCCTAGCACAAAGGGAGCGACATCAATGCTACTCGGCAGGAAAAGAACAGGAGGGCTTGGCCCCTGGTGGCATACACCCTTAGATACCATAGATATTATAGACCCTGAAAATTTAGTCCGCGATACTAAGATAATTCTTGGAGCTACATGGTGGTTTTTAACAGCACCTCTGATTCCTTTAATACCTCTCTCTGCAGTCATCGAGATAAGCAACTATATAGATGAATACGCTAAAAGATGGCAAAGGGTTTGTCCAGGCGAAGAAGACATGCAAATCAGTTCAGCTATAGAGATAGCCTTAGAACTATCCATTAAGTTAAAAAATAGGCTACATGAAGCAGAGACATACTTAGAAAAGCTTGAAGCTTCAACACTCAAAAAGAGGCTTCCGTATATAAACAGGAAGATACTAGATATTGAAAGGATCTTAGTTAGATTAAACTACTGTAGTGGACCTTTCTACTTTCATGATCCAGCTACACCTGAGCCTCCGATGCCTATCCTCCTTGAGCCTGAAAGGTTAGAGTACCTAAGCGACATAGACCAGAAAATGGCCTTTTTAGTTGAACTAAGAAGGAGGTTAAATGGCGTTCATGAAATGCTTTGGATGGCATTAATTGCCACAGAAAGTTTGATTTCCGAGCTGAAAAGCTGAGGGTGATAAAATTGTTTAAGATAATTAAAGGTGGAAAGCTCTTTTCTCCAGATCCACAAGGGAATAAAGACATATTAATAGCAGGAGGCTTGATAGCAAACATAGCTCCAAACATCTCTCCCTTTCCAGAATATGGAGATGTAGAAGTGATAGATGTAACGGGACTCTACATAGTCCCAGGATTAATCGATCAGCATATCCATCTTATAGGTGGTGGAGGGGAAGCCGGTTTTTCATCCCGTACACCTGAGATCACCTTAAGCAGAATTATTATGGGAGGAATAACAACGGTAGTCGGATGCCTTGGAACAGATGGAACCACAAGACACATGACATCCCTACTTGCCAAAGCTCGTGCCTTAGAAGAAGAGGGAATCACAGCCTTCATATATACAGGATCTTATGAAATCCCGGTAAAAACCATAACGGGAAGCATAAGAAACGACATAATCCTCATAAAGGAAGTTTTAGGGGCGGGAGAGATAGCCATATCAGACCATAGGTCTTCTCAACCTACCAAGGAAGAGATTAAAAAGCTCGCAGCTGAAGCACGCCTTGGAGGAATGCTTAGCGGAAAGGCAGGAGTACTACACCTTCATGTAGGGGATGGAAAGACAGGATTAAGATTTCTATTCGAAATAGTCGAGGAAAAAGAGATACCCATCAGGCAATTCACACCAACTCATATAAATAGAAACCCAGACCTTTTAGAGGAGGGAATAAGATTCGCTAAGCTCGGTGGCTTTATAGATATGACATCAAGCATAAATTCTGGAACCGGACCAAGTAAAGCTATCAAGGCCTCAAGGGCAATAAGATATTGCTTAGATCAGGACGTTCCTATAGAAAACATAACTATGAGCTCCGATGGAAATGGGAGCCTTCCGGCCTTTGACGAAAAAGGAAACTTGATAGGCTTAAAGATGGCAGAACCATTATCCTTATATAGGGAGCTTAAAAACCTCATAATTGAGGAAGGGATACCTCTCCAAGACGCTATCAAAACTGTAACGTTAAACCCCGCAAGATCCTTAAAGCTCTATCCAAAGAAAGGAACGATTAAAGTAGGAAGCGATGCAGATATATTAGTCTTAGATGAAAAGCTGGATATAGTATATCTTTTCGCAAAGGGAAAAACCTTGATAAAAGAGGGAAAGCTTATAGTAAAGGGGACCTTTGAAGAATGATATGATAAAAGATCCTTTAAATAAGCCTAAAAGGATTTAAAACGGCAACGCTCGATTTAAAGCACGAATATTACGAAAGGTATAGTTTACATTTGTCACAGGCAAGGAAAAGGATTTGATAAAACTCTAAGATTTTGATTTTGGTTTTTCTCTATATAGCTCCTTATATATCCTATAAGCTGCCATGACCTTTCTTACATAATCTCTAGTTTCTTGAAAGGGTATGCTCTCAGCCCATTCTTCCCAGTCTTTAGCCTTTGTATCTTTAAGCCACCTATCAACATTACCTGGACCAGCATTGTAAGCAGCTAAAGAAAGGTAAAGATTGCCATTGTATCGATCTAAAAACTCCTTAAGATGTTTTATACCATACTTTATATTTATCTCGGGCGAAAATAGAAGATCTCTATTCTTAATTCCATAGGCTTCCCCCGTAAATGGCATAAGCTGCATTAAACCTATAGCGCCTGCCCAAGAAACTATATCTGGATCGAATCTACTTTCTTGATGAATAACCGCAAGAACAAGAAGAGGATCAACTTTTTCCCTTTTAGCATTCTCAAGAATATGATTATAATGGTCTCCCAGCGGATAAGCCCTTTTCCATATTCTTGGATCTCTAAAGCCAGAGTTAATGAGAGAATAAGCATAAGATATAGAAGACCTGTAGTTAGATAACTTCTCAGAAACGAGAGAAAGATAGTAGTCTCTTGAGTGAGCCTCTAGCTTTTCAAGCAGATTAGCCCTAACAAGAGCGACTTCCCAAAAGCCAACCTTATAAAGTCTCCTCAAAAGCCTATCCTCTGGAAAGGAAGGAAGCTTATCATTTAAAGGTATGTTATACCTTTTAACGGTGTAATACTCTGTAGGGAATAAAGATAAGAGCTCCTCCTTAGCCTTTCCTTTAGGATAAAGTCCAACTTTAGAAAGATAGTAGATCGCTTTGGCATGAGGAATTTCTCCCTTATGATACTTGATTATAAAATCCCACTCCTTCAAGGCATCTTTATATTTACCCGCTGAGTAGGCTTTCCAACCATCGAACCAAGCCACCCTTAAAGCCCACTTAGATTTGGGATAATCTCTCTTCAAAGCCTTCTTATACTCTACATTGTCACTCAAGTAATATAAGTAGTAAATTATCATGTCCCTATCTTGAACATCCTTTCTAAGTAACCCTATAAGAAGATCGATCGCCTCTTTTTTAAGATCTAAGCTCTCTGAAACCCAAGCGAAGCGCCTTACTAAGCTTTCACTTACCTCACCAGATTTAACCAACCTTGAATAAACATCAAAAGCCTCCTTCTTTCTTCCTAACCTCTCAAGACTTAATCCTTCCCAAAAGCCTCTGCCCGCCCTTCTAAAGAAATCCAGGGCTCTACTATAATTATTTAAAAGATAGTAAGCTCTTCCTACCCTGTAAAGGAACTCAGACGAAGGCTCTTTAATCTTGGGATAGAGCTTAAGAACAAGATCATTAGCTAACTTATCGTTAGGGCTATCTTGCAAAATCGGCAAAAGCCACTCAAAAGCCTTATCATACTTCTCCATTCTGTATGCTAAATACGCAAGCCTACCATAAGCAAGCTTCCTTAAATAACTTGTACCTGAAGTCAAACTCAGAAGATAAAAATCATAAGCCCTCTGTAAATCCTCCATCTCCTCATAAACCTGAGCTATCCTATAAGGTACTATAGCTTCTAGCTCTAAGGGCAAATTCTTCCTTTCCTTCCACAAAGCTTCAAAATAAGATAGCGCTTGGTTATAATCCCTTTTATCCATATAGATCAAACCCATATAAAGCCTTATATAAGGGGAGAGCTCCCTACTTTGAGGTAAAGCCTCAGCATAAAGCTTTAAAGCCTCGTCAAGCGATCTTTCTCTCCTCTTCTGATTCGCCATAGATAAAAGATCATCTAAATTGGCAGAATAAGCCTCTAACGGAATTAAGATAATTGCAAGAAAAGCTATGATAAACTTGCAAATAATTTTCTTTCTCATTAACCTTTCCTCCCTCCAATCCCTCAGGATCTAACAGACTATTATCTATGCTATAATGATCTTAAGAAAAGCTCAATAGGAAAAATTAAAAATGGGGTGAGCCATAAAATGCTATATATAGGTACCTCAGGATGGTTCTATAGAGGATGGAAGGGTCTTTACTATCCTGAGGATCTTCCTCCAAACGAATGGTTTAAATTCTACGCTAAGGATTTTAATACTGTGGAGATAAACTCCACATTCTACAGGGGAGCAAAGAAAGCGAACCTAAGGAAATGGAAAAGAGAGGTTCCTTCTAACTTTCTCTTTACTTTGAAGGCTTTCAGAGTGATAACACATATTAAGAGGTTAAGAGACTCTTGCGAGGATTTAGAAGCCTTTCTTAAGGAAGCCCAAGGCTTAGAGGAAAACCTTGGTCCCATACTTTTTCAGCTTCCGCCCTCGCTGAAATGCTCAGCAGAGCTTTTAAGAAGCTTCTTAGACTGCCTTCCACAGGATTTTAAATTCGCCTTTGAGTTTAGAGAAGAAAGTTGGTTTAACTCAAAAGAAATCGAAGATTTACTTCGTGAGAAAAACTGCGCCTTCGTAATTGTAAGCGCACCTAATCTCCCTGAGATAGTAAAAGTAACAGCAGATTGGGCCTATATAAGGTTTCATGGGAAAACAGCTTGGTATAACTATCTCTATTCAGAAGAAGAGATAGAAAGCTGGGCTTTAAAGATAAAGGAAATCGCTAAAAACGTAAAGAATATATTCGTATACTTTAATAACGACACAAAAGCCTACGCTATTAAAAACGCAAAGCTATTAAGAGATTTAACTTATTCCGCATGTTGAGCATGTGCCCGTAGAGCATGTACTACAGCTACCAGCTCCGCCTTTCCTTCTTAAAGTGTCACCCTTTATCAATATAAGAGTCCTGCTACCACACTTCGGACAGCGAAGCTCTCCCTTTTCAATCTGAAAAATCTCTCCACAGGAAGCACACTTAAGCTCCCTCATCCTCTTCCACCTCCTCAAGAAGCTTTCCCAAATCCTCTATATCAAAAAGGTATTTTGCATTACAAAACTTACACTCCACCTCTCCTTTTCCTTCTGAAATCATCTTTTTTATCTCCTCTCTGCCAAGGGCCAATATTATCGCCTCAGCCTTTTCCCTACTACAAGTGCACTTAAACTCCACCTTCTTTCTAGCAAGCCACTCTGGCTTAACATCTTTCCCTAAGAGCTCCTCAACGATCTCCTCTGGAGTCATACCATCATCAAGCTTCCTACTTACAGAACCAAGCCTTGAAAAAGATTCCTCAAGGAAAGAAACAAATTCATCACTTACTCCTGGCATAAGCTGTATTATAATTCCTCCCGCTGAAGCTATCAACCTCTCTGGGTTTGCAAGAACCCCTAAAGCCACAGCAGTAGGAACTTGCTCTGAGATCCTATAATATTTTGCTATATCTAATGCTATTCCCCCACTTATTAAAGGTATCCTGGTAACATAAGGCTCCCTAATACCGTAATCCTTTATCACAATAAGATCGCCACTACCAACAGCCCTTTCCACATCTATCTTCCCCTTTTCACTGGGCATCAGATCTACAAGAGGATTCTTAACGTAACCCCTAACTCCACCCTCAGTATCAGCGTCAGCTATCATTCCCCTTATGGGACCATTACAAACCACCTGAAGGGTTAGCCTTCCATAAGGCACCTTCATATCCCAGCCCATCATAACTGCCGCACAAACCAATCTACCTAAGGCAGCAATAGCGGTTGGAGAAGCATCCTGGCGATTTCTTATCTCTAATAAAGTATTAGTTATCCTTGAGGCCAGTATCCTAACGTTTCCATCTAAAGCTACTCCCCTAACCATATAATCCTCTTGCAAGGGCTACAACCCCCTTTTTACCTTAATGGAAAGTGACAAGCCACATAATGTCCTGAAGCGACCTCCACCAGCGCTGGCTCCTTACTAAAGCAGACATCTTTAGCAAAAGGACATCTCGGACAAAAACCACATCCTGAGAAAACCTTCACATAATTAAAAACCCTTTCACCTGAGAGCAAACCTTCTATCTTAGCGCTCGGATCAGGTATCGGAATAGATGAAAGAAGCGCTTTAGTATAGGGATGAGCAGGATAAAGATAAACGTCTTTTAACCTCCCGATCTCAACCATCCTTCCCATATACATAACTGATATTCTATCACATACGTACTTAGCTGAGGGTAGATCACGAGTTATAAAAAGGTAAGTAAGATTAAAGTCTTTCTTAAGCTCTATCAGCAGCTTCAAAAGCTTCGACTTAACTGTAACATCAAGCATAGAAAGCGGATCATCTACCAATACGAAACTAGGCTTTAATATCAAAGCCCTGGCTATAGCTACTTTCTGCTTCTGCCATCCAGAAAGCTCATTAGGATATTTATAATAAAAGCCATCGGGAGGACTTAACCCCAATCTTTCAAACATCTTGAAAACTTTAACCTTTTGCTCCCTTTCTGTCCCAATCCCATGGATAATCAAAGGATGTCTTACCGCTTCACCCACCGTCATGTAAGGATTAAGAGAATTAGTTTCTCCAAAAATAACTTGAAAGCTCTTTCTCATTCTTCTTAACTTCTCTCCCGAAAGGAAAGTTATATCCTCCCCTTTAAAGAGTATTTTACCGCTATCAGGCTCAAGAAGCTTTAAGATAAGCTTACCGAGAGTGGTCTTACCGCTTCCCGATTCACCAATAACCCCTAAGGTCTCACCAGTAGCTATATCAAAGGAAACGCCATCAACAGCACGAATAAGCTCTCTTCTTCTAAGAAAAATCTTTTCTACAAAGTTCCTATTAACTTCAAAGTACTTCCTTAAATCCTCTACCTTTAACAAGATGTCCAACTTATCCATGATACTTCCAACATTTCACTAACCTACTTTTACTCACCTTATACACCTTAGGCTCCTTCATCCCACATATATCCATAGCCTCAAAGCATCTTGGATGAAACCTGCATCCCTTAGGTGGATTAAGAGGATCCGAAGGAAAACCTTCAAGAGAACGAAGCTCGAAATCTTCAAGATCCAGATTAGGAGCAGAAAAGAGCAATGCTTTAAAGTAAGGGTGAAGCGGGGCTCCGAACAGCTCCCTTGTCGGAGCTATTTCAATAACTTCCCCAGCATACATAACCATAACCCTGTCAGTAGTCTGTGCGACTACTCCAAGATCACGCGTCATAAGAACTATCGTTAACTTAAAGCTCTTTCTTAAAGAGACTATGAGCTTTAAAAACCCAGCTTGATCAACTATATCAAGAGCATTAGTAGGTTCATCAATTATAAGTAATTTCGGCTTTAAAGCCAAAGCTAAAGCTATCAAGACTCTTTGCGCTTGCTCGTGAGAAAGCTCAAAAGGATAAAAATTAAGGATAGAGGACGGAATCCCAATGGCATTAAAAGTCGAAGATGCGATATTCAAAGCCTCATCCTCAAGTATATCAAAGTGAGCCCTTATAGTATCCAGAAAATGCTCTTTTATCCTCATTATAGGGTTTAAACTCGTTATAGGCTCTTGAAATATTATTCCTATCTCTTTTCCCCTAAGCCTTCTCAGATCCTCCTCTTGAAGTTCAAGCACATTCCTACTTTCAAAAAGGAGCTTGCCCTCTAACTTAGTCTCAGCTGGAAGGAGCTTTAAGAAACTTAAGGCTAAAGTGGTTTTACCGCATCCGGATTCTCCAAGAACTCCGAATATCTCCCCTTCCTCTATGGAGAAGCTTACTCTATCCACAGCCCATAAAACTTTCTCTCCAACCTCATAACCAACCCTTAAGTCCCTGGCTTCAATCAAAATCCCCATTAAACTCTACCTTTCCTTTAATTTAGGACTAAGCCTCTCTTCCAATCCCCTAGCAAATAAATTAAGTCCTAATATTAAAAGAACTACCATAAAGCCTGGATATAAGATCATCCACCATCTATTTTGAAGTATAAACTTTTGACCGCTAGAAAGATCGATTCCCCAATCAGGCATTAAGGGAGAAACACCTACTCCTAAAAAGCCTAACCCCACCTCGGTAAGCACAGCACCAGCAACGTTTGCAGAAACAATAATAGGAAACAATGGTAGGATACCTCGAAGGATATACTTAGTTAAGATCACCCAATCGTTAGCACCTAAAGCTTTAGCAGCTTCAACATAAAGCATCTTTCTCACCGAACTCACATGATCCCTTATCGCCCTAAAATAAATAGGAACTTGCACAATAGCTATGGACAGGGATATGTTTAACAGGCTTGATTCTAAAACCGCAGCTATGGCTATAGCCAATATGAAGCTTGGAAAAGAGCAAAGAGAATCCATTATAAAGGTTAAAATCTTATCAAATAATCCTCCTCTATATCCAGATACGACTCCCAAGGTTATACCCATAAAAGAGGAAAAGAAAGTGGCTAGAAAAGCCACAGTCAAGGTTGTTCTTGCCCCCCAAACTACTCTACTAAAAAGATCCCTCCCCATATTATCGGTCCCCATTATGAACTCCCTCGTAGGAGGAGAAAATACAGGACCAACAGGCTTTATTGGATCATAAGGGGCTATAAAAGGAGCAAAAAGAGAGAGAATTAAGAAAAATAGAATAATCGCTCCTCCAATTACTAAAGCAATTCCCCCTCTTTCTTTAACAACCCTTTTTAAGAAGGAATGAAAGACTCTAAACTCCAAAGGCTATTCCTCCCCCAATCTAATCCGAGGATCTAAATAAGCGTGAATCACATCGACTATAAATTTCACAAGCGCAATAAGAAAAATATAAAAAACTATAACCCCTTGAACTATAGTTAAATCTCCACATTCTATGCTCGTTACAAGAAAAGCCCCCAGGCCAGGCCAAGAAAAAGCACGCTCGATTAAAACACCCCCTCCAAGTAGAAATGCAAACTCAAGGGTAAACGAAGCAATAGCGGAAATTAAAGCACCTTTAACAGCGTATCTATAGAAGATAACCCCTTCCGATATACCTCTTGCTCTAGCCGATCTTATAAAATCCATCCTCAACATCTCCATAATACTTCTCCTGATTATCTTAAAAATCATACCAGAAAGAAAAATCCCCAATAAAAAGGATGGAAGAAATAGATGTTTTAAAGCATCCCAGGAAACTTCGAAATCAAAAGAAACAAGACTATCCAAAAGGTAAAGGCCAGTTATACAACTAGGCTTAACTAATGGAGATATCCTACCTGATATGGGTAAGATCCCAAGCTTTACACCAAGAAGAAGTTGAAATATCATCCCTAACCAAAAAACTGGTAAAACGTAAACTATTAAAGGATAAAATTTTAAGGTCGAATCGAAAGCGCCTCTCCCTTGCACAGACCTAATACCCAAAAGCGATCCCAAAAGGAAAGCTATAAGAAAAGAAAAAATTATAAGTTCTAAGGTAGCCGGAAACCTTTCGAGAATCTCCTTTAAGACCGGTCTACCAGTAAGCATAGATCGACCCAAATCCCCTTTGAAAACACCGTGTATATAGTTGAAATACTGAACTACTATAGGCTTATCCAAGTCAAGCTCTTTCCTTATCTGGGCTTTTTGCTCAGGGGAAAAATTCTTCCTTAAAACCGCATCTATAGGATCTTCCGGAAGAACCCTAAAGATAAAAAATACAAAGGTTAAAAGCATTAAAATCATGGAGATAATAAAAATAAGCCTTGTTAGGATATAACTGTGAAGGGAGGACAAAAGTTCTTACACCTCCAAAATCCTCCGAAAGGAGGGCCTTAAAGCCCTCCTCTCAGGCTACCTATAAAGGAGGTAATATCTAAATATCTGTGTAGGTTCAAGAAGTATTCCCTTGATCTCGGGCTTTGCCACACAATACTGCTTTAACTGCCACAAGGGTATATAAGGTACCTCTTCAGCTAAAAGCCTCTGCGCTTCCTCATAAACCTTAGATCTTCCTTCCACATGAGGCGTCTGACGAGCTCTTAAAAGAATCTCATCCATTTTGGGATTAGAGTAAAAACTTCCAAGGCTAGGGCTGCTCGAGGAGTGAACAAAGGGCCAGATGTAATCATCCGGATCAATATAGTCAGGATACCAACCAAGCAAGAAAATTCCCATTATCCCTCTCTCAAAATATTCTACATAAGTTGCCCATTCAGCATATTTAACATCAACCCTTATAATCCCCGTTGCCTCAAGCATAAGCTTAAGCATTTGAGCAACATCGGCCTCCATAAAACCGTAATGAGTCGGAGTATACCATAGCTCTATACTAAGGGGTTTGCTCTCACTATAACCTGCCCCCCTCAATAACCCTATGGCTTTCTCCCTATCATATTTAGGAAACACATCCAAGCGACCCCAAATGCCAACGGGTATCATACTATAAAGCGGAAAAGCGGTATCTTTAAAGACCCTTTTAGTTATCATCTCTCTATCTATAGCATATGCTATAGCTCTTCTCACATTAATATTATTGAAAGGTTCCCTTTTAACATTAAACACTATATATCTTATAGCAGGGCTTTCCTTTTCGTAGACCTTTAGCTTATCATCCTTTTTAAGATCAAGTATGTCCTCAGGATTAAGCGTTCTATAAGCTATATCGACCTCCCCTTTTTCTATAGCTACCTTCAGACTTTGCGAGTTTTCATAAAATCTTATAACTATGACTTTAGCTTTAGGAGCAGGCCCATACCAATTGGGATTAACTTCTAAAATAAGCTCCTCATCCTTCGTCCATTTTCTAACTTTGTATGGCCCGACACCAACACCAATATCGCTAAACTCCCTATCGTTATAAGCATTTGGACTAACAGGGAAGCTCACAGTGAAAGCCATAACCGAAAGTAAAGGCGCAAAAGGATATCTTAGCTTTATCCTGACAGTATAGTCATCTACCACCTCCACACTATCTATAACATCGGTCAAGAGAAATGAAGGATCTCCATTAAGCTTAAACACCCTATCGATAGAAAACTTAACAGCACGAGCATTAAAGAGCGTTCCATCAGAAAACTTAACCCCCTTGCGAAGATAAAAAGTATAAATTAACCCATCTGAACTTATCTCCCACCTTTCAGCCAAAGCGGGAACTATCTCTAAAGTCCCAGGCTTATAATCCACAAGCCCAGACATAATATTCCTTATCACATTACAAGAAAGATAATCATAAGCATTCGCAGGATCCAGAGTAACTATTCTATCCGTGGTACCAATAACTATAGTATCCTTCTCTTGAGCAAAAGCATAACCTGATAGCAGAAGCAAACCAGCAAGTATCGCTAAGACAGCTTTCCTCACCTTCACCTCACCCCCTTCAAAAGAATTATAATACGTTTTGATACCACGCATACAAAACAGTAGAACCATTTTTACCTATATACCAAAGATACCCCTACCATTATAGCCGCAATCCCAATTATCTGCCTAAAAGTTATGGTTTCACCAAACAAAACAAAGGAAAGAAATAAAACCACAGGATATGTCAGGCTGACCATAGGATAGGCTACGCTCAAGTCAGATAGCTTTAAAACCAAAAGCCAAAAAAAGGCACCTAACGCATAACACAGCAATCCCAATAAAACCACATAGCTTTTAGCACAATCAACCCCAAAGCTCAAAAGAGAGCTTAGGTCCCCCTTAAAAGCAATAGACGAAACCCCTCCCTTCAAGAGCACCTGCCCTAAGCTCGATAAAGCTATAACTACCAGGATAAGAATAATCTTGTTGAACTTCTACCCCTCCCTTCAAAATATAAAGAACATAAAATTATAAGAAAAAGCTCAAAGGGAACCCTAAATCTAGAATAGGCCTCCGGTCCCGCAGATATGACCAAAAAGTAAAATATAGTTAAGATTAAAAGCCAAACCTCCTTCCTTAAAAGATTCCTCCAAAAACCTAACAAAGCAAAAATGTAAATAAATAGAAAATAAAGCCCAAAGGAAAGCTCAACCAAAAACAACCACCTATACTCCCTCCAAAGCAACACCAAAAATCTCAAAAAACCAAGCTCATAAAGCCTGTTCAGTATACCTGAACCCGGAATATAAGCCTTAAAGGCCACAAGATAATAAGCCCCTCCAGGACCTAAGAGGGTTCCTAAAATACCCCTTACAAAAGCTTTAATAGCAGAAATCGGATGAGAAAGAATAATCTCTAAACCCATCCTCTTAGCTAAAGCAAGTTTCTGAGCCTCATTTAAACCCCTACCCTTCTCCTCAAGCTCTCTCCTTAGCTCCTCTCGAATCTTTACCCAGCTTTCCCCTCTCTCAAACTGCAAAACATAGGAAGCCCTATAGAAAGCCATGTTAACTCCAGAAATTGTAGAAAACTCAAAAGCACCAGCCTCCTTATAGTTTCTAAACGACCAGCCAAATATTAAAAGATAGCTAACTAAAAGTATGGTAAAAGCCTCCTTAAAACGCTTAAGAAAGAGAAAATAAAGAAAAACTATAACAGGAAAATATACTCCTACAGGCCTTATATAAGCTTGAAAACCAGTCATAATCGAAGCCAAAAACAAATGAAAAAGAGTAAAACCCCTTAAAACCTTAAAATATAAGAGAATAACTAAAGCTATGATAAAAGCATAAAGCTCCTCCGTTAAAACATTAACAGTGTATATTAAAAGAAGAGGATCTAAAGCAGTAATATATGCCGCTATCCTCCTCGCTCTTAAAGAAGCTCCAAGCTCCTCCAATATCTTCCAAGATAAAAGAGGAAGCAACGCACCTATAATAATTTGAAGAATTATTACCGATTCAATCTTTCTACCAAAGACTAAATAAGATAAAGCTATAAATAAAGGATAACCTGGAGTTCTAAGGGTCTCAGGCTTAAGATTAGGAGGCTCACCGCTCGAAAAAAGACCATATTTAATAAGATTTTCAGCAGGATTTACATAGCCAGGACTATCAGGCTGAATCATAAAAGATGGATTATAAAAGGATATAAATAAAAACAAGGAGAGCCTTAAAACAAAGGCCAAAATAACAGGTAAAAGCCATCCCCTCTTCATACCTCACACCTCACCAGGCTTCCAAAAGAGCTTATACTTTATTATGCACCATATAGCCCTAAAACCATCCTTCCAACCTATCTTCTTGCCCTCCTTATGGCTTCTACCTATATAGGAGATTCCAACCTCATAAAATCTACAGCGAAGCTTAGAAAACTTAACGGTAAGTTCTGGCTCTATGCCAAACCTATCTTCCTCAATTTCGAATCTTCTCAGCAAATCCCTCTTAAAAGCCTTATAACAGGTTTCCATATCAGTTAAGCTTAGGTTACAAAATAGGTTGGCCAAAAAGGTTAAAAACTTATTAGCATAATAATGGATAAAAGAGGTAACTACCCTTTCCCCCGTTGGAAGAAACCTTGAACCGTAAACTACATCAGCTCTACCTTCAATAAGAGGCTTAAGAAGCTTTGGATAATCCTCAGGATTATATTCTAAATCGGCATCCTGAATTATTACAAAATCTCCCGTAACCTCTTTAAATCCGGTCCTTAAAGCGGCTCCCTTGCCCCTATTTACATCATGAAAGATAATCTTTAAAGAAGGATCACTAAAGTATTTTGCTAATACATCTCTTGTGCCATCTTTAGAACAGTCATCAACAACTATGATCTCCTTCTCCATAGGGATTTTCACAGATTTAACCTTTTCTATAACCTCTTCAATAGTAGCTTTTTCATTATAAACAGGAATTACTATCGAAAGCTTCATCAACTAAATCTTCCCCCTAAAATACTCTATAGTTTTCGTCAAACCCTCCTTAAGAGGAACGCTCGGTCTCCAGCCTAGAATATTAATAGCCTTCGTTATATCAGGTTTTCTCCTTTTAGGGTCATCCTGAGGCAAGGGCTTATAGACCATGCTCGAATCAGAGCCCACAAGCTCAATTACTATCAAGGCAAGCTCCTTGACACTATATTCATCGGGATTACCGAGATTAAAGACCTCTCCATCTAAACCATCATATACAGCAAGTCTAAAGATACCCTCAATAAGGTCATCTATGTAGCAAAAGCTCCTAGTTTGACTACCATCACCATAAACTGTTAAGGGTTCTCCTTTTAGAGCCTGACATATAAAATTAGGTATTACTCTTCCATCATCAAGCCTCATGCGCGGACCATAAGTATTAAATATCCTTGCTATCCTTACATCTATTCCATGCTCTCTATGATAGGCCATGGTCATGGCCTCAGCAAAGCGTTTAGCCTCGTCATACACGCTTCTTGGTCCTATAGGGTTAACCCTTCCCCAATAGCTTTCAGGTTGAGGATGTACCTCAGGATCTCCATAGACTTCAGAAGTAGAAGCTAAAACATATCTAGCTTTTTTAGCCTTGGCCAATCCAAGGGTATTCAAGGTTCCCAAGGAGTCTACCTTCATCGTATGTATAGGATGCTTAAGATAATCCTGAGGGCTCGCAGGACAGGCAAAATGCAAAACGATATCTATATCTTCCTTAACATAAATGAAGTTCGTTACATCATATTTTATGAACTTAAAACCCTCGATCTCAAAAAGATGAGCTATGTTGTCTACGGATCCAGTAAGTAAGCTATCCAAAGCTATAACTTTAAAACCCTCTTTTAAGAATCTTTCACAAAGATGGCTTCCTATAAAGCCGGCTCCTCCAGTTATAAGCACAGTTCCCTTCATGTCTTACAACTCCTTCCCCTACCAATAGGATAATATTCAAGGCCAACCTTTCCAACTTCTTCGGGTTCAAATATATTTCTTCCATCAAAGATTATGGGCGTTAAAAGAAGATCCCTAATCCTTAAAAGATCTACCTCCTTAAACTCATCCCACTCTGTAAGAATAACTAAAGCATGAGCATTCTCAATAGCGGAATAAGGATCTCTGAAATACCTTATCCTTTCTGTTTCAGGAAAGGCCTTTTTAAAGTTTTCCATTGCCTTAGGATCGTAAAGCCTCAAAGATACCCCTTCAGCTAAAAGCAAAGGAACGATCTTCAAAGACGGAGCTTCCCTTATATCATCAGTATTAGGCTTGAAAGAAAGCCCCCAAATCGCTATCTCCTTATCCTTTAAAACCCACATGACGCTCTTTATCTTCCTCAGAAACCGATCAACTCTAAGCTCATTTATTTTCTCCACCTCTTTTAAAAGGGAAAAGTCCACATGATGTTCCTCAGCTATCTTTATAAAAGCCTTAAGGTCCTTAGGGAAACAAGATCCTCCATACCCTATACCAGCACCTAAGAAGGCTTCCCCTATCCTCTTATCTAAGCCCATACCCTTTGCTACCATTTTAACGTCCGCCCCCACAGCTTCACACAGATCAGCCACCATGTTTATAAAGGATATCTTCATAGCTAAAAAGGAGTTTGATGCATGCTTTATTATCTCAGCAGTGTTTATATCTGTGACAAGCACAGGAGCATTTATCTTAGAGTAAATCTCCTTTAATATCCTCTCAGCACGATCGCTTTCAACGCCTATCACTATTCTATCAGGATTGAAGAAGTCTTTAAGAGCGTTACCTTCCCTCAAAAACTCTGGATTTGAAGCTACATCATAAGATTTACCTCTGCCACCGTAAAGCTCTATGGTTCTCCTTATCCATAAGGCAGTTTTAACGGGCACGGTACTCTTTTCAACGATAAGCTTATAATCGTCTATTACGCCAGCTATCTTTCGTGCAACCTCTTCAACCTGAGAAAGGTCTGCGCTTCCATCCTCGCGAGGGGGAGTTCCAACGCATATGAAAATAACCTGAGCCCAAGAGGAAGCTCTCTTAAGGTCATCAGTAAACTCAAGAGAGCCATCAAAAAGCTTCCTTTTAAGTAGCTCTTCTAAACCAGGTTCGTATATCGGAGAAACTCCCCCTTTAAGCATATCAAGCTTTGATTTGTCCCTTTCAACACAGATCACCTTGTGCCCAAGCTCAGCAAACCCACAGGCTGAAACCAATCCCACATAGCCAGCCCCAACAACGGCTATTCGGTAGGAAGTCACTTTTACACCTCCCTAACCTGAAATAAAATAGCTATTCCCTCTTCAACCTTTATCTTAAATATAGGTGACAGTGGCTCATTGCTTATACCTATAGGATGTTCAAAGGTTAAGCTTAAATTTAAAAGGGGCCACTTTAGCCCATCTGAATAAGAAAACTTAACTTCAGGAGTTAAAGGGAGAAGGGAAACTTTTTCACCCCAAGCTTCAATCAAGGATTCTCCCTCTGAAATAAGCTGAACTTCATAAAATTCGTTTACTAATTTAGCCTTAACCCCCCTCTTTAAGGCAAAAAGTAGAAGATGGATATTCCCAATTATGTGGTCAAGCCTCGTCCCAATCCCTCCAAGGATCAACACCTCCGATGGAGCGTATCTCAGAGCTTCAATTAAAGCCAAGTGAGTATCAGTGTAATCCTTATCCGAGGGGAAAAGCTTAACCTCAACACCAGACCCTTTAAAACTCTCTAAGGCCTCCTTTGAAATAGAATCCATATCTCCTATTAAAAGATCTGGTCTTATACCCCACTTGTAAAGATAATCCCCCCCACCATCGGCACATATTATAAGATCCGCCCTCTTAAGGATTCCTTTGTAAAACTCTTCATCCCTATAATCACCGTTAGTGAATATAACGATCGTCATCCTAATAGCTCTCTTAACTCCTCCTCGCTTTTTAGTATATCCCTGGGCTTCCCTCCACCCTTAGATGGCCCCACTATCCCTAACTTCTCAAGAATATCAAGAAGCCTAGCCGCACGAGCATAACCTATTCCAAGCTTCCTCTGAAGAAGCGTCGCAGAAGCAGTTTTAGTACTAATTATAACCTCTATAGCCTTTCTATATAGGGGATCTTGGGGAATCTCATCAAACTCCTCATCCTCTTCAGGCGCCTTAAGAAGCTCATCCCAATATTGGGGCTCACCAAGCTTTCTTAGGTAATCGCTCACTCCTCTTACCTCTTCCTCGCTTACCCATGCGCATTGAGCCCTTATGGGATGACCAAAAGCTGGTGAAAGAAAGAGCATATCTCCCTTACCTAAAAGCCTCTCAGCGCCAGAGAAGTCAAGAATGGTCCTTGAGTCAGCTTGGGAAGGCAAGGAAAAAGCGATCCTTGCAGGAATATTCGCCTTTATCAGACCCGTAACTACGTTAACAGAGGGCCTCTGAGTAGCTAAGACCAGGTGAATGCCTGTCGCTCTAGCCATCTGAGCAAGCCTACATATGGACTCTTCAACCTCCCTTGGGGAAGACATCATAAGATCAGCAAGCTCATCTATTACAACGACTACGTAAGGGAGCTTTTCCTCACCCTTAAGCTTATTAAAACCGTATATATCCCTAACTCCAAATCGAGAGAAACTTCTATACCTTCTTTCCATCTCCTCAAGAAGGCAGTTTAAAACATTTACCGCATCCTTGACCTCAGTAACCACTGGAACAGCGAGATAGGGTATATCATTGTAAATGCTGAACTCAACCCTCTTAGGGTCTATCAAAACTATCCTTAAATCCTCAGGCTTATTTCTAAATATAAGGCTCATTATTATTACATTTAAGCAAACGCTTTTACCAGATCCCGTCGAACCAGCCACAAGAAGGTGAGGAAGATCAGCTATATTAATAACGAAGGGAGAACCAGCCACATCTTTACCCAAGGCTATAACCAAGGGATCCTTCGTCTTCTTAAAAATTTGAGATGTTATTATCTCCTTAAGATAGACCACCCTTCTTACCTTATTAGGGACCTCTATACCTACAAGCCCCTTGCCAGGTATAGGAGCCTCAATCCTGACGCTTTCAGCCTTTAAGTTTAAAGCTATCTCCTTAGACAAAGAGGCGATCCTATTCACCTTGATTCCCCTTGCAGGCTGAACCTCAAAACGATGAACCGTTGGGCCTATAACTACATTTACCACTTTAGCATCTATACCAAAGTTATTGAAAGTTTCCTCAAGCTCTCTCCTCTCCTCCTCTATAGGCTCTCCATCACCTTTAAAGGGGGGAGGATCATAAAGTAGATCCACAGGAGGAGGTACGGTTATCTCCTCTTTGCTCTCGATGAATAGGGGCTCTGCCAATTTAGACTCTTTTCCGTTAGGTATGATCCTAACTGGCTTCTCCTCAAGCGAACTTTTTTTAACCTGGATTTTCTCAGGCTCCTTCTTTTCTCTCTCCCTTCTTTTATTTGGACGATCTTCCTCAGCAACCCTCTCTCTAAACAGGGAAATTATCGATTTAATGGATTTACCGAAAAGCCAATAAACGATCAAAAATATGGAAATCGTCAAAACTATAGCACTACCAGCTGTGCCTATGTAATAGCTAAGCTCTTCGAAAAGAAGCTTTCCCACTAACCCACCCTTATAGGGGAAAAGCTTCTGAGGGA
Source organism: Synergistota bacterium (assembly GCA_025060595.1). Classification (NCBI taxonomy): domain Bacteria; kingdom Thermotogati; phylum Synergistota; species Synergistota bacterium. The sequence goes on from JANXBX010000013.1 coordinate 20,547, forward strand.
CAAAAAAATGAAAAAGAATGGAAGAAAGGGGCAAAAAAAGGAGCAACGGGAAGATGGGAAGCTTTAGACCCAAGAGATTTAAGCCCTCACAAAGAAGTATGGCACCAAAAAGATAAGAGGATAAACCAAATAGCTTTAAAAGCTCTAATCTAAGAAAGTTACCGATCATCCCTGTTTTAAAATTAAACAAGCTTATAAAAGTGAAGATAGAAAAAACGACAAGGAATATAGCTAGGGCTATCTTTCTTTTATCCCTCACCACCGACGACCAACCCTCCCACAAGCATGGTAGGTTGTCCATCCCCTACAGGGACGCTTTGTCCATCTTTACCGCAAATACCTACATCAAAGGCCAAATCCTTCCCTAACATCTTTATATTTTTCAATACCTCAGGGCCATTCCCCACAAGTATAGCACCTCTAACAGGCTTACCTATCTTCCCTTTCTCTATAAGATAGCCTTCGTTAACCTTAAAAACAAAATTACCATCCGTTGGGTTAACCTCTCCACCACCCATTTTTAAAACCAAAAGCCCTTTTTCAACAGAAGACACTATCTCTTCAAAGGAGCTTTCTCCCGGCTCAAGAAAGGTGTTAGTCATTCTTGGAATAGGAAAATCCTCAAAGCCTTCCCTTCTTCCATTGCCGGTCAAAGGAAGATCCATTCTTTTCGAGGAAAGCCTATCAGTTAGATATCCCTTTAAGATACCCTTCTCTATTAAGATCGTTCTTTGAGCAGGTATACCCTCGTCATCAAAGCCTATGCTTCCTCCCAAACCATTAAGACTTCCATCGTCAACCAGCGTAATAAGAGGAGATGCGACCTCCTGCCCTATCTTATCAGCATAAACGGAGCTCTCTTTTCTAACTATGTCTGCCTCAAGACCATGACCGCACGCTTCATGTATCATCGTACCTCCCGCTTCACCAGCTATAACCACATCCATAATTCCAGCAGGGGAAGGCTCAGCAGAGATAGTGATTAAGGCCCTCTTTAGCACACGTTCCGCAACTACAAGTGGATCCCTTTCGCTTAAGATCTCATCTCCCTTGGTTCCACCTATAACCTCATAACCAATCTCAAGTTTCCCATCCTTCTCCACCACAACCCCCATAGTAAGAAAGGTATAAATTCTAAGATCGCTAACCACATCACCATCGTCGTTACCAACCCAAACCTCCTGATAAGACCTCCTATAAGAGAGAGTAACCTGCTTAACGAACTCGTTCTTTCTAAAGAAGTCATTAAGCTTCCACAAGAGATCGGCTATCTCCTCAATAGAGACCCTTTTAAGACAAACCATCTCCTTCCTTGAAATCCCTTTACTAACCAACTTACCTAACCTTTTATCTTTTAACGCCTCCCTTATAGCCCTGATACCTTCCTCAAGAAAGCTAACTTCAGGAAGCCCATGGAAGTAGTAAGTACCTTCCCCTTTAACGACTCTCAAACCCATTCCCCTCTTAATTCCATATGTGGAAATCTCAAGCTTATTATCCTCTATCTTTATTGCCTCACCACTTGAATGCTCTATAAAAACGTCGCTTAGATCCCCAAGATTATAAATACCATCAAGCGCTTTCAGGATAAGCTCTTTATAGCTCAAAAGTTTCACCTCCTTATGCTTCCTCTTAGATTAAATTTAACTCCATAGGGAACCGTTAGCCTTAGTTTACCCTCACCCTCAAAAAAGGAAATCCAGCCTAAACCAGATATCGCCACATCCCTTCCTCCCCTTACGGTCAGAACCTCCTCGCACCAACCTATCTCCTCTATCCTCCTAAAGCAACCCTTACAAGGAAGCTTAAGCCAATTACAAGGGCCGCCTGAAAATATCTCCTTTAATCTCCTCTCACTTGTCCTGTGTAATGGAACCTCATAAGAAACGAAGGGCTTTAAAAGGAAACGACCTTCAAGAACAGTTATCGCCGCAACACCACCTAAGGCTAAACTCTTACCCTCCCTTAAGGAGAAAACCTTTCCCGAGAGCTTTTTGGAAGGCACAACCTTTTTCTGACAATCAGGACATAACATATCGTAAAGTCTTCCCACTGGAACAAGACCAGGGGTATCAATAAAAACCGTGCCATCAGGGAGCTCCCTTTTAACGATATCTATGGTAGTCCCAGGCCAAGGAGAAACCGTTATACTATCATCGCTTAAAAGCCTGCTAACTAGGCTACTTTTACCTACATTGGTGACACCCATAAAGGCCACCTTTTTCCCCTTACATACGAAGGTAAGCTCTTTCCAAAAGCCCTTTAATCCCCATCCCTTCCGAGCGGAAAGCAAAAATAACTTATTACCCCATCCCCTTTCTTTCCTTACCCATTCCACCACTTCCTCCTTAGAAAAGGGAAGAAGATCCATCTTATTAATGATAAGCCAAACGTTCTCTTTATTCCTGAACCCCTCTAAGGCCCAGCTACCTTCAAAGTCAACCGCATCAACTATAAAGCAAACAAAATCAACAGCTTTAAAAAGCTCATCAAAAGGAAAGCTTTCAACGGAGACCGCCTTAAATTCCCCATAATGTTTTATTTTGAAGCACCTTTGACACAAAGCTTCAGGATCATTAATCTTTTCAGAAGGAATGTAACCAGCATCTTCAGGGTTATCGCTCTGAAGAGGAACTCCACATCCCAAGCATCTTTTCATCCTTTATCTCCTCTATGTTTAAGCCCTCTTCTCTTAAACCTTCTATAACCTTCATACATATGGGAAGACAAGAGGGGGTACTAATTAACACAATAATGCCTTCCTTAGGATCTACAGTTCTTATTTCTCCTATCTCATCGTAGCACTGAAATATAGAACAGAGATAGTATATATTTTCAGGACTAAGCTTAAAGAAAGTCTTAATTACCCTCTTGTCCGGTTCCTTTGAGATATCTATTCTTGGCCTCGACATGTTCTTCATAAGTCCTTGAAAAGTGGTGACCTCCATCCCCCTTGCTTACAAAATAAAGGTAGTCAACCCTAGCGGGAAAGAAAACCGCCGTAATTGACTTTAAACCAGGATTGCATATAGGCCCGGGCGGCAATCCTTTATATATATATGTATTATAAGGAGAATTTATCTTTAAATCCTCCAAGCTCAGGCGAGCCTTTCTCTCCTTTAATAGGTACTCCACAGTAGCACAAGATTCAAGCTTCATTCCTCTCTTAAGCCTGTTATAGAACACAGCAGCTATTATAGGATACTCCTCATCCCTTTGCCCCTCTTTCTCCACTATAGAGGCAAGTATTATAACCTCATGGAAGCTTAAACCTAACTTAGAAAGCTCCTCAAGCATCTTAGGGCTTATAACCCTTTCGAATCTTTTAAGCATAGCGCTTATAACATCTTTAGAAGGCGTACGCTTCGGAAAGTGATAAGTATCTGGGAAAAGATATCCCTCAACGCTTGAGGATGGTATATCCTTGAGAAACTTAAAACCTTTAAAAAGATCCTTCCCGTTAAATACTAAATTTAAAAACTCCTCCTCAGAGGTAATTATCTCCCTCTCAAAGAAAACCTTAGCTATCTCCTTCGCTGTCAAACCTTCAGGTATCGTTACCTTCTCAAGGATAGGCTTCCCCTTGAAAGCCTCTATAGCCTCGTAAACGCTCATGCCTTCACTTAAGAAGTATCCACCAGCTCTAATAGATAATCTGCTACGTTTTGCTTCGTCAAAGAAAAGCTCCACACTCTTAATAACCTTTAACCTTTTAAGCTTTTCTCCAACAGAGGCAATCCCTTCTCCCGGATAAACGTAAAAACTTATCCTCTCCCCCTTAGGCAAGGGAGGCATATCATTAAAGTTAAAGGGGAAAAGCAAGGAGTATGAGAATAAAGCTACAGCAATTCCAAAGATTAAAAACCTCATCTTCGAAGATCACCTCAATGCATTAAGAATCACAACCTGAATGAGTCCTATAAATAAGCCTAAAACTCCTCCCGCTATCTCAACAAAACGAAACTCCCTCGAAGCCACCCGCATAACGATCCTTTCAAACTCTTTAAACTCAAAAGAGTTAACCTTACTTTCTATTATATCCTTTAAGGTTAGCTTCTCTAAGATTTCCTCTCTTACCTTCTCCCTTATTTCAGAAATAGCCTCTCTAATCCTTCTCTCGAGCCAGCCATTTAAAAAGTAAGACAACGGAAACATAAACTTCTCAGGAAGCCATGAAGGATAAAACTCCTTAATTCTCTCTTCGATAAGAGATAAAATTCTTTTAACTAAAGCGCTCTCTATCTCTGGGCTTCCAAGTTTGGCCCAAACATCATCCTTAGAAAGCAACTCCTCCTCTACTATATCCGCTATAGCTTTAGCTATGGCTTTTTTTCTTTTTGGCAATACCCCCTGTATCTCAAACTTCAAAAAGGGGACCTTAAAAGGCTTATAAGGTCTAAAAAGCAACTTTATAGCAATTACGTTAGTTATCCATCCCACAAAGGAGGCTACAATAGGAAAAATTATATACTCCATAAAGCCATTTTAAGGGCGGGACTTCCCCGCCCCTTGATTTCTACTCAATTATTATTGCACCAACAGGGCAGTTATCTGCAGCCTCCTGAGCACAATCAGCACCTTTAGGTTTCACAACCTTAGCCTTTCCCTCTTCCTCATCGAGCTCGAATACCTCAGGACATAGCTGAACGCATACTCCACAACCTATGCATTCATCCATATTAATCTTTACAATCATTAAAAACACCCCCTTCGAGTGATATAAAAAGGCTCAAATGAAACTATACTACAACAGCCTTAACTTTTCAAGCTTCCTTGTAGAAAGAAAAACAAAAGATGTTAAACCAAGTTTTAAAATATAAAAGGATTTTGCTATAATAAAAATAAGGGAGTGACACTTATGGATATAGGTAAGAAGATAAAGAGCCTAAGAAAGAAGAAAGGGCTAACCTTACAAGAGCTATCTCAAAGAAGCGGTGTTTCTCCAGGCTACATCTCAATGCTTGAGAGAGGATTTAAAAAATCGCCCACCATAGAAGTGCTCAAAAAGCTCGCCGCTGGCCTCGAGGTCAATCTATCGGAGCTTATAGGGGAGGAAATTATAAACTTCGAAGCAGATGAAAAAACCAAGATATTACTCAGAGCAGCTGATGAGCTTTCCAAACTTGATTTAGAAAGCTTAGAGAGCCTTCTTAAAGCCATAAAGGAGCTTAAAAAGAAAGAGGGAGAATGAGCCTTCCAGTAAACTTAGACGAAATCGCCTCTAGCCTCGGAATAGTATTAATACCCTATAATCTTCCGCCATCCATATGCGGACTAGCATACCTGGGAAGAAAAAAATTCATAATCTATAACTCAAATCACTCATTAACTAGACAGAGATTTACTATAGCACATGAGATATATCATATAGAAAATCATCTCATGGGAGAAAGACCCTTGAAGAAGGATAAGAGAATTCTCGAAGAAGAGGCAAATAGGGGAGCAGCACGGATTTTGCTACCCTATAAAGATCTGAGAGAACACATAGAGGATGGCTATTGGAAATACGACTTGACTTCCCTTGCGAGAAAGGCTATAGTATCACCTTTAACCCTTATAAAGAGGCTTAATGAGACAAAGCTTCTTAAAGTCTCTTTGTATAAATTGAGCATAAAGGGAAACAACCTATCGATAGTTAAACTTTACGGCGATCCTTCTCCCTTGCCCAGCAAAGCGATCCTATTTGAGGGAGCTAAGGGAAAGGAGTTCTTCTTTAGGAAAGATGGCCACTTTTTCCACTTCTCTAGATATGGGAAAAGCCCTTTACTTTATGCATATGTGATATAATATTAGGCAAATTGATTTAAAATCGGAGGTAATTCCTTAAACCTTGAGCAAAGAGCCCTTAGAGAAGTATAAGCTTCTCTTTGATAGCGCAAAAGATGCGATAATAATATTAGAGGAATATAAGATTAAAGAGCTTAATGAAAGCGCAAAGAGGTTATTTGCACACTCGGAGGATGAGCTGATAGGTAAGCCTTTAAATTCCCTCATCCCTATACCCCAAGAGGTTCTGGAAGAAATCCTCAAGGGAAAGGAAAGAGTTTTAGAAGCGGAGTATTCGAAAAAGAATGGGACCCTTATCGAAATCGAAATAAATTTAAGCAAAGCTACCTTTGAGGGTAAAGATTACATTTTTGCCTTCATTAAAGATGTTACTAAAAGGAAGAGGGAGCTTAAAAGGCTCTTTTTTATATCCATAATAGATCCCCTAACGGGAGCTTATAATAGACGCTACTTTAAACAGAGGCTAGAAGAGGAAGTAGAAAGAGCTAAGCGAACGGGAAGATCCTTTTCTTTAATAATGTTTGATTTAGATAGATTTAAGGAAATAAACGATACCTATGGACATGAAGTGGGAGACCTAACTCTTAAAAAGGTAGGAAGAGCGGTAAAGGAAAGAATAAGAAAAACGGACATTTTCGCCAGATGGGGTGGAGAAGAGTTCTTTATACTCCTTCCTGAAACAGATCTTACAGGAGCAATTAAACTCGCTGAAGATCTGAGAGAAAGGATAAGCCAAATAGAAATACCTCACGGAGAAAAGGTAACCGCAAGCTTCGGTGTTACAAGCTATCATCCTGGAGATAGTCCAAAAGACTTAAGGACAAGAGCGGATAGCCTTCTTTATAAATCAAAAGCCTCCGGAAAAAACTGCATAAGCTTCGGGTAACTCCTTAAATATAACTTAAACCTTGCTCACCATGGCAAAAAGCTCTAAAGGCTCCTCACCGATACACTTTATTCCATGATAAAAACCGCTTCTTGTTAAAACCATATCTCCAGGCTTTACCTCTAATATATTACCGTTATCGTTAACCTCTCCCCTACCTTTTAATATAAAGTAAACTTCCTCCTCACCTACATGCTGATGATAGCCAATTGAGGAACCTGGAGGGATCACAATTTTCATTATCCTAAGAGCTCCAGGGGAGCTCCTTTCCTCATTAACAAAATAACTTATATAAACCTTGCCTTCCCCTCCTCTAAAATTCTCCCTTACCACAGGTTGGCTTCTATCCTCATCTTTAACAAGCATAACTATCTCCCCCTTTAAGACGGATCTCTTAAAAGATTATATCAGATCTTCAATAAATTTTTCCAACTCGCTTAAGCTTCTTGCTTCCATTATAATATCCTTAACTTTCTTTAACTTCTCCACATCGCTTATACTCTTAAGCTTATCAAGTAAATTTTTACCCTCGATACCAAACTTTAAAACGAACCATACTTCAATAACTTCAAGAAGCGTATTTCTAAGCCCTTCTTCAAAGCTGTAATTGATATCCTTGACCATTATAACCCCCCCCATTTAAATATAAAACGCGATTATAGGTGTTAAGACACTTCAAATTCTACTTTTTATTATAGCAATAAAATGTTCAAGGCTTCAAGCGAAAAAACATAATAAGGATATTTTTGCAGGAAAAAAATTCAGACATGTCTCGCATTAACCACTATACCTTCTACGAAATAGTTAATTGTGTTAAAATTAACTATCAAGGGAGGTGAAGATCTTAGCTGAAATTGCAATTATAAAGGAAAGAGCCTTAAAGCATAACGAGGAGGTGTAAAGCTTTGTCAGAAAATAAGGGAAGTAGTTATAGATTTGTTATCGATATACAATATAAAAGCCATATAAGAGACCCAAGGGGAGAGACCATAAAGAGAGTATTAAGTGAAAAGGAGGGGTTACCCGTTAAGAGCTTAAGGGTTGGAAAATCCATACATATCGAGGTTGAAACAAACAGCGAAGAGGAAGCATTCAAAGTGGTTGACGAAGCCTGCAAGAGGCTACTTGTAAACCCCGTTGTTGAAAGATATGAGGTGCGAAGATTATGAAAGCGGCGGTAGTAGTTTTCCCAGGATCTAACTGCGACAGAGATTTATTTTATGCCTTGAGATACGTAGGATTTGATGTAGAATATATATTTAAAAAAGGCCCTCTTGATAAGTTCGACCTTATAACTATACCAGGTGGTTTTTCTTACGGAGACTATCTCAGACCTGGAGCGGTTGCAGCAAGAGAGGAAATAGGAGAAGAGATAAAAAAGGAGGCTTTAAAAGGAAAACCAATACTCGGTATATGTAACGGTTTTCAAATACTTGTTGAGATGGGATTACTTCCTGGTGCCCTCCTTCAAAACCCATCAGGCAAGTTCAGCTGTAAGTGGATAGAGTTTGAGGTGGTTGACAGTGAAACCCCCTTCACCATACTTTATAATAAAGGGGAGAAAATAAAATTACCTATAGCCAATGGCTTCGGAAGATATGTAAAGGGAAATAAGGAACCAAGGGTAGTTTTCAAATACACAGAGAATATAAATGATTCCGATGACCTGATAGCAGGAATAGCAAGTGAAGATGGAAATATATTGGCCTTAATGCCTCACCCTGAAAGAGCCTACGACAAGCTCCTGGGGGGAGAAGATGGGTTGAAGCTTTTTCAGTCCATTAAGCTCTCTCTTGAAAAAAGAGGTGAGATCCGATGAGATACCTAGAGGAACTTAAAAAAGCTTTAGGAAGGGAGCCTACCTTCGTTGAGTTGCAGGCTTTTAGCATAACTTGGAGCGAACACTGCGGTTATTGTCATACTAAAGAATATATAAAAAAGCTCCCAGGAGTTAAAAGAGAGCTTAACGCAGGAGTAGTTGAGCTTGGAAACGGATATGTAGCGAGCTTTAAGATAGAAAGCCACAACCATCCAAGTGCTGTTGAGCCCTATAACGGAGCTGCAACAGGGGTTGGAGGTATAATAAGGGATATATTAGCTATGGGAACAAGACCAACAGCTATACTAGATTCTCTTCACATGCATACGATAAATCAAGGAATAATAAGCGGAATAGCTGATTATGGAAACTCCATTGGTGTTCCAACAGTTGGAGGAGAATTAAGAATATGCGATGAATATAAATACAACCCCCTTGTAAACGTCATGGCGGTAGGGATAGGAAAGCGCGATGATATCCTTCCATCGCAAGCTAACTCCCCAAATGAGGTTATAGTCGTCTTTGGCGCTCCAACGGGAAGAGATGGCATAGGAGGAGCATCCTTCGCATCCAGAGAGCTTCAAGAGGAAGAGGAAAAAATACACATCCAGGTTGGAGATCCCTTTATGGAAAAGCTTCTTATAGAAGCCTTCCTAAAGATGGTGGAGGAAAGGCTTATAACCGGAGCACAGGACCTGGGAGCAGGCGGAATCCTCTCTGCAACTTGCGAGCTTATGAGCAAAGGAAACTTAGGTGGAATAGTTTACCTTGACAAAGCCCCCTTAAGGGAACCAGATATGGAAGGATGGGAAATATTAATAAGTGAAAGTCAAGAGCGAATGGCTGTTGTAACGACACGAGATAAAGTAAAAAGAGTTTTGGAAATCGTAAGAGAGTTTATGCTTTACGGAGACGTAATAGCAGAGCTTAACGAAAGCGGGATATATAAAGCGGTCTTTAAGGGAGAGACTATCTTAGAAGTACCAGCGAAGCTTTTAACCGAGGCACCAACGGAGCCAGCTTTTATATACGAACCTTCTCCCTTGCCCAACTTTGGTGAAACCAGGATATCCTTTAAGGATGTAGATGCTCACGAGGTCTTCGAGCAATATGATTACATGGTAGGAACAGACACTATAGTAGCTCCGGGAAGCGGAGCTGCTTTGATGAGAATAAAGGGAACAAAGATAGGATATGCTTTAGCGGTCCATTCTAGGGCAGACCTTGCTGATATAGACCCCTACTGGGGAACCTATATAGCAGTGTTAGAAACTGCAAGAAAAATAAGAACAGTAGGTGCTCGTCCTCTTGGAATAACAAACGGAATAAACTATGGCGACCCTGATATGGATCCTATGAGACTTGCAGGGATAATTTATGGACTTAAAAGAGGGGCTGAGGAACTTAAGATACCTATTGTATCAGGCAATGCATCGCTCTATAATACCTTTAAGGGCATAGCCATACCTCCCACTCTCATAGTTGGAATGCTTGGAAAGGTCGAAGATGTAGAAAAGGTACCCTTAAGGTTTAAGCCGTCAACCATTTACGCTATGGGTTGGCCAGACTTTGATCCAAAAAGAGAGGAGCTACTTTTAAGAACGATAGATTACTGCATCAGTAAAGGGTACAGGGTTTACTCCTCATCGAGACTTATAACAGAAACCCTTAAAAATAAGATAGAGAAAGAGGGGTTATCCTTGGAGATTAGAAACATGCCTAAGATTAATAAATCTCACCAGATGATCTTAGTCTTTGCAGATGAACCAATAGAAACCTTAGCCCCACCGGTATTGGAGGTGGGAAGACTTTGTTAAGGGAAGCTTGCGGAATAGCTGGGGTATGGAACATAGACAGAGCATATAATATATTGCATGATATATTACTCGGTCTTCAGCATAGAGGGCAGGAAAGCGCTGGAGTAGTAGTTGGAAACTTTGAAACAGTTAAGGGAATGGGGCTCGTCGAGGAAACGATAAAATCAGAGCGTTACATACCAGGAGATAGGGGAATAGGTCATGTAAGATATTCAACGGTGGGGGCAAGCGCCCAGAGAAACATCCAACCCATAATAGCTCAAACGAGAAAGGGATTAATGGGTGTGGCACACAACGGAACACTGCCTGATGCAGACTATTGGAAGAACTGGCTAATGGAAATGGGACACATCTTCTTAACAGAGACAGATTCAGAGCTCTTTCTTCACCTTATCTCCTCTTCTCCCTTTGAGAAAGCTCAAGACGCGATAATCTGGACCCTTCAGCAGATAAAGTGCGCTTACTCCCTTATCCTTTACCATAAAGATTTCATAGCTATAGCAAGAGATGGCTTTGGAATAAGACCTCTTTTCTGGGGAAGGTTTGAAAATGGCTTCGTTATGGCCTCAGAGGACGCAGCTTTAAGAGTAATAGGAGCAGAGGATATAAGTGAGGTACCTCCGGGAACGGTCATCTTTTTTGAAAGAGATAAGGAACCTTACTCTATAAGTTTTTCAAACCTTCCCAAAAGGGTTTGCTCCTTTGAATATATATATTTCGCAAGGCCAGACTCTACCTTCGATGGACTTAATATTCATAAGGCAAGGTTTAACATGGGAAAGATACTCTATCAAGAAAGCCATCTTGAAGGTGATATAGTGGTTCCAGTTTTAGACTCGGGAATCTCAGGAGCTCTAGGGTTCTCTTACGCTTCAGGAATACCCATAGACTTGGGATTGATGAGAAATAGATATTTAGGAAGAAGCTTCATAATGCCTTCTAAGAGAAGCGAGACCGTAAGAAGAAAGCTCCTTCCTATACCTGAAGTAGTTTCAGGTAAAAGGGTCATCGTAATAGATGACTCAATAGTTAGAGGAACCACAATGAACGTAATAGTCAGGATGCTTAGGGAAAGCGGCGCAAAGGAGGTATATGTGGCTATACATTCTCCACCCGTTAAGTTCTCATGCTTTTACGGAATAGATACAGCAAGGCGAAGTGAACTTGCAGCAAGCTCTCAATCGATAGAGGAGTTAAAGGAAGCAGTGGGAGCAGATAAATTGGTTTATCTTTCCATAGAAGGGTTAAAGAGGGCCTTGGAGGGAAGAAGCGCCTGCTTTGCCTGCTTTGAGGGGAGGTATCCCCATGAAGAAAGTAGCTGTATTGGCGTCGGGGAGAGGATCAAACTTTGAAGCCTTAGCAAAAAAGCTTAAGGAAGAGGTTAAAATCCTTATAGTTGATAGGGAATGTGGAGCAATAGAAAGAGCTAAACGCTTAAATATACCTTGGGTTTTATTACAAAAACCTTGGCAAGAATCCCTTAAGGAGCTTTTAGCAGAGGGAAATTATGATCTCATAGCCTTAGCAGGCTTCATGAGAATAATACCTGAGGATATCGTAAGAGAATTTTATCCAAGGATAATCAATATTCATCCGGCAATCTTACCTGCCTTCCCAGGTATAAATAGTATAGAGAGAGCCTATAAAAAGGGGGTTAAATTAACCGGAATTACCATACATATAGTTACTGAAAAGGTAGATGACGGACCGATAATTCTTCAGAGAGCGGTATATATCCGCGACAATTGGAGTTTAGAAAAGCTCGAAAGCGTTATACATAGGGTTGAACATATATGGTATCCGTGGGTAGTAAAAAGGCTCCTTTACGATAAGTGGGAAATCAGGGATGGAAAGGTGATATTTTTATGAAAGTATGGATAATGGGTTCAGGTGGAAGGGAACATGCGATTGGCTGGGCATTTAAAGAGTGCGGCCATGATGTCTTCTTCATCCCAGGAAACGCTGGAACTGAAAGAACAGGGGAAAACATTCCCTGTGGAAGCGTGGAAGAGGCGATAAGGATAGTTAAGGAAAATGAAAACGAAATAGATCTTCTTATACCTGGCTCAGAGGAGTATATAGCAAAGGGGGTAGCTGATGCTCTTGAGGAAAAGGCCTTTGCACCAAAAGAGAAACCAGCGTTACTTGAGTCTTCAAAGATATTCGCAAAAAAGTTTATGAAAAGATACGGAATAAGAACGGCTAACTTCGAAATCGCCCTAAGCGAAAGCGAACTGGAGGAAAAATTAAAGAGATTTTCCCCACCTTATGTCCTTAAGGCAGACCCCTTGGCAGGAGGAAAGGGAGTTATAATATTAGAAAACCTGAAGGAAGCCATAGAAAAGGGAACATCTCTTATGAAAGGAGAGCTTATAAAGGGGGTCTCTGGGGGGCTTGTTTTAGATGAATACCTAAAAGGAGAGGAGTTAAGTGCCATAGCCGTAGTTGGAGAAAGGGGATTTAAGCTTCTACCCTTTGCACGGGATTACAAGAGAGCCTATGATAACGACCAGGGACCCAATACGGGAGGAATGGGAAGCTGGGCTCCGGTTAAGATAAAAGAGAAGACCTTAAGGGGCATAGAGGAGATAATTGAAAGGACTCTCTACGGCCTTAAAAAGGAAGGACTAAGCTATAGGGGATTTTTATATCTAGGATTAATGCTCGTTGAAGAAGAACCTTACGTTCTTGAATATAACGTTAGGCTTGGAGATCCAGAGACCGAAGCCATACTTCCATTAGATCCACAAGGCTTTGTGGAAATGGTCTTAAGCGCATGGGAGGAAGGATCACCTTCAAAGAGCATGAGAGAGGATAGCTATGTAGTAGATGTAGTTATAGCTTCTGAAGGATATCCAATGGAACCCAAAAAGGGCATGGAAATAATAGTAGAGGGAGAAGGGTTATACTTCTTTGCGGGAGTATCAAGGAAAAATGACAAAATGATTGTCTCTGGAGGAAGGGTAATTCACTCTGTTGGAGTAGGAAAAACTCTTAAGGAAGCTCGTGATAAAGCATATGAAGGCGCCTCTAAAGTTAAGTTCGAAGGCGCCTTTTATAGAAAGGATATAGCCCATGTACACTTATAGGGATTCCGGAGTAGATGTGGAACGGGGAGACAGATTCTCCAACTTCATATCCCGCTTGGAAGAACTCCCCCCTTGGCTCTTAAGGGAACCAACGGGATATGCAGCAATTCTAACCTTTACAGACCCCCCTATACTTGTGACGACCGATGGCGTTGGTACGAAGCTCATACTCCACCAGAAGTATAAAAGATGGAAAGATGCAGCTTTAGACTTAATCGCTATGAACTACAATGACATAATAGCAGCTGGAGGGGAACCTTTAGCTTTTGTGGACTATATAGGAACTCCGAAGATAAATGAGGAGCTTTACGAGTTCGCAGAGGAGTTAAAAAAGACATTGCGTGAGCTCGACCTTTACCTTGTAGCTGGAGAAACTGCTGAGATGCCTGGAATATATCAAGATCACTGGGATGTGGTCGGCTTTGCTATAGGAAGGCTAAAAAGAAGGCTACCCGTAGAGTCCATAGATGAGGGAGATCTTATAGTCGGCCTTTCCTCTTCAGGCTTTCACTCAAACGGTTGGAGCCTCATAAGAAAGATACTCGATCAAGAGAGGATAGATCCGCTCTCTTTACCCTTTGACTTGCTTACCGGAACTAAGGTATATAAGGAAGCATTAAATGTCATAGAAGATGTTAAGGGAATAGCTCACGTAACAGGTGGGGGTCTAAAAAGAGCCTTAAGAAGGCTTCTTAGAGAAAAGGGATATATCTTAAGGATTGAACCAAGCCCCAAATACGATTGGATATTAAAGTATGTAAACATGGAAGAGGCCTTTTCAACCTTCAATATGGGGTATGGGATGCTCCTTTTTGTACAAAAAGAAAAAGCGGAGGAAGTAGCAAAGAAAGTAAGCGGAAAGGTAATAGGAGAAGTTTTAAGTGGAGAGAAAAAAATAGTTTATGGAGGTTGATCTAGATGAAAGAGTTTTTTACCTTTGATGATGTGCTTCTTTTGCCCCAGTATAGCGAGATAACGCCTCTTGAAGCTAACGTTAAAACTCGCCTAACTAGAGCTATAAGCTTAAACATCCCACTGGTAAGCGCAGCGATGGATACGGTAACAGAACATCAGCTAGCAAAAGCTTTAGCGAGAGAAGGCGGAATAGGGATAATTCACAGGAATATGAGCATAGAGCGTCAAGCTCATGAGGTAGAGCTTGTTAAGAAAACCGAGAACGGAGTAATTTACGATCCCCTTACTATATCGCCAGATGCCACAGTGGGACAGGCTTTGACCTTGATGGCCGAGTATAAAATAGGAGGACTAGCGGTAGTAGACGACCAGGGAAGACTATTAGGAATATTAACCAATAGGGATGTGCGCTTTGAGAAAAATCTGAATAAGCTTGTTAAAGAGCTGATGACTCCGAGAGAAAAGCTTATAACTGCTCCGCCAAACATCTCTCTTGAGGATGCAAAGGAAATACTTCACAAACATAAGGTGGAAAAACTTCCCCTCTTGGATGGAGAAAAGCTTGTTGGACTAATAACTATAAAAGATATAATGAGCGTTATAGAACATCCTAACGCTTCAAGAGACGACAAAGGAAGGTTAAGGGTTGGAGCTGCCGTAGGAACTTCAAGCGAAACCTTAGCACGGACCGAGGCCCTGATAAAGGCTGGCGTCGATGTAATAGTAATAGACACTGCACACGGCCATTCAAAGAGAGTAATAGAAACATTAAGGGAGATAAAAGCTTGCTTCCCCAACCTTCAGGTAATAGCGGGAAACGTAGCAACCGCCGAAGGAGCAAAGGCTTTAGCTGAAGCTGGCGCTGACGGTATAAAGGTTGGAGTTGGTCCAGGATCAATATGTACAACAAGGGTAGTCGCAGGAGCAGGAGTGCCTCAGCTTTCGGCTATAATGGAAGCGGTAAGCGAAACCAGAAAACGAGATATACCTATAATAGCTGATGGAGGAATAAGATATAGTGGCGATATAGTTAAAGCTTTAGCGGCAGGAGCGGAAAGCGTAATGATAGGAAGCATTTTTGCGGGAACCGAAGAAGCGCCTGGTGAAACAATACTATACCAGGGAAGAAAGTACAAAGCCTATAGGGGCATGGGAAGCGTAAGCGCCATGAAGGAGAGCGGCGGCGAAAGATACTTCCGAGAGGGAGGGAAGATAGTCCCTGAGGGAGTAGAAGGAATGGTCCCATACAAGGGAAGCGTCAAGGATGTAGTTGATCAGCTTGTGGGCGGAATAAAAGCTGGGATGGGATATGTAGGAGCAAGAAACATACAGGAACTCCAGCAAAAAGCTCATTTTATAAAGGTAACTTACGCTGCCGTAAGAGAAAGCCATCCACACGATGTAATAATAACCAAGGAAGCCCCTAACTATTGGACAAGCGAGGAAAGCTCTTAGAAAAATCAAATTTAATGGAGGGTTTCCCCTAAAGGGAACCCTCCACTAAATTTTAAAAACATCAATAAAGTAGCTTGCCATCTTTATCAAGCTTCAATACATAGGCGCTACCACCAGACCCGAAAGATAAGCTCCACCCAGCTACTACATATCCTCCATCAGAGGTAGCTCTAACCGTATAAGCTATATCATCCTCCGCTCCACCAAAGGTCTTCTCCCAAATGGCATTACCATCCTTATCAAGCCGGAGAATATAAACGTCAGACTTACCAGCACCAATGGAGTTAGTCCAACCAGCCACTATATAGCCTCCATCCTTAACGATATCAACGGAAAAGGCAGCCTCGTTACCCTTCTTGCCAAAGGTTTTCTCCCAAATCTTGTTCCCATCCTTATCAAGCTTTAAAACGTAAATATCGCTTCCTCCAGAACCGAAGGACTCAGTAAAACCAACTACGATAAAACCACCTTCAGGAAGGGCTTTTATAGAAGTAAACTCCTCATATCCCTTTCCGCCAAAGGCTTTCTCCCAAACTTTGTTTCCATCTTTATCGAGCCTTATCATATAGGCATCTCCCAGATCAAGGGACTTTGTTACCCCAACAACCACACAACCGCCATCGGGAGTTGATAAAGCGGAAAGCGCCTCATCATAATATCTACCACCAAAAGCTCTTTCCCAAAGCTTATTTCCATATTTATCTACCTTAAGAATATAAAAATCGTAATCACCATTACCGAAAGACTCGGTCATCCCTGTTATTATATATCCCTCATCCAAGGTAGGACCAACGAAGGAAGACAAATCCACCCCTTTACCTCCAAAGGTCCTTTCCCATAGTTTATTGCCATTATCGTCTATCTTTATAAGATAAACATCGCTTGCTCCCAAGCCTACCGATTCAGTAAATCCGGTAATTATAAATCCGCCATCATGAGCTTTACATATCGAAAAGGCCCCATCCTCACCTGATCCTCCAAAGGTTTTCTCCCAAAGCTTGTTTCCATCCTTATCCAACCTTAGAACGTAAACATCGCTTCTTCCAGAGCCAAAGGAATCTGTAATACCAACTACGACAAACCCACCACCGGGAACCTCGAAAAGCGAAAGAGCCTCATCATGCCCCTCCCCTCCAAAGCTTTTCTCCCACGCCATGGAAAAAGAGGGCACCACCGCAATTAAACTTAACGAAAATACCACAAACCACCTCATCTCCTTTTCAACCCCCCTGAGCTCGCCTTAACTAGAAGGTCCGTATCAAAAACATATAAGTTTCTTCTCCGTTCCTTATGCCTTCTTATAGCTAAATTTATCAGTCTATCAAGAAGCTCCTTAAAAGACACGTCAAGCGGCTCCCAGAGATAGAAAGCAAAAGAACCGGGTATGGTATTCACCTCATTGGCGTAAATCTTCATCTCAGACTTATCTATAAGAAAGTCAACCCTAACGACACCAGCGCAATCAAGGATCTTAAATATCTTCATCGAAAGCTCCTTTACTTCCCTCTCTAAACTTTCAGGTATCGGAGCAGGTATCTTCCTACTAGCCCCCTTGAGCCCGCTCCTTAAATCGCCCTTCATATACTTATCGGTATAGCTTAAGAATTCCTGCCAAGAAATAGGCATTTCACACAAAGATGTTGAAACCTCGTTATCAAATCCCATAACGGAACAGTTAACCTCTATGAGCTCCTTCACAGCCTCCTCAACTATTATCCTTCTATCGTATTTCGTTGCTATCTCTATAGCATAGATAAGCTCATCCCTGTTATTAGCTTTACTTATTCCTATGCTCGAACCAAGGTTTGCAGGCTTCACAAACATGGGATAATTTAAGCTTCCCTCTATGTAAGATAAGACCTTTTCCTCATCCTCCTCATAATCTCTCCGTAAGAACCAGACATATTTAACAACAGGAATGCCGTTAGCTTTAAACAACTCTTTCATGACTATCTTATCCATGCCTAAGGCAGAACCTATAACCCCACTACCCACATAAGGGATGTCCAAAAGCTCTAATAATCCTTGAATCGACCCATCTTCTCCAAACGTTCCATGAAAAGCAGGTATTACTAAATCTATCTTTATATGATCTGCATCATCTTTAAATAAACCCTTCTTAAAAGGGTAAAAGTAAAGCCTCTTAAGCTCAGGAACAGGAGGAATTATAACTTTCTTACACTTTGAAAGAAGCTCAGGTATATCTTTATAATTTTCTATCTTCGTAAGCTCTGAACCCGTATACCACCAACCATCCTTAGCCACGTAAACTGGAATCACGTTATACTTCGATTTATCTAAGCTCTCAATAACTTGAAGACCAGTTATCACAGAAACCTCATGCTCAACAGACCTTCCCCCAAACATAACCGCAACATTCAACATATCTACCCCTCCTTGAAGAGCTCACTCACTATAGTTATCAGGGAGATCGTTTTCAAACAAAACTATATCTCCAGCCTTCAGCATTCCAGAAAGACGCTCCTTCGCCTCATTAAGGCTTGAAACCACTTCAATCTTTTCTCCTGGAAAGTTAACTTCAGAGAGCCCATCTAAAATAGGCTTAGCCCTTCTTTTACCAACTAAGATAACATAATCGCATACATCAGCTAAAAGCTTACCCAGCTTTTTATTTTCCTCATACTCTATATCACCAAGCTCTATCATTCCAGGAGTAACTACTACCTTTCTTCCCCCTTCCATCTCCTTAAGACAGTTAAGGGCCTCTCTAAAACCAGCAGGGTTAGAATTAAAGGTATCATCTATGATGGTCACACCAGAGCTTGTTCTTAAAATCTGAAGCCTATGAGGAACAGGTTCTACTCTCCTTACGCCACGAACTATCTCCTTAGGGGTCAGGCCGAGCTCCAAAGCCACAGCAATTGCAGCAAGGATATTACTGATGTTATGCCTCCCTAGAAGAATGGTATGACACTTAAAATCATGACCATCCTTAGTCCTAACCCTAAACTCAGAGCCCCTTGAGGTAACCTTTATATCCTCAGCCCAGATATAAAACTCAGGCAAAAGCCTCTCAAAACCATAAAATAAAAGCTTTCTACCGTTAGCAAAAAGAGGACCAAACTTAAAGCAGTATTCATTGTCTCCGTTCAATACTACAACCCCATCAAGGGGAAGCTCCTCAACAAGCTCAAACTTAGTTTTAATGATATTATCTATACTCTTAAAGGTTTCTAGATGTTGAGGACCTATTGAAGTTATAACTCCTATCTTAGGAAGAGCAAGACGAGCTAAATCTCTTATGTCCCTCCTATATTTTGCTCCCATCTCACACACAAAAACATCATGCTCCTCGCTAAGGCTCTCCCTTATAACCCTTGTTACCCCCATCAAGGTATTATAACTTCCAGGAGTCATCAGAACGTTATACCTTTCAGAAAGAATGGCAGCCATAAAATGCTTAGTACTTGTCTTGCCGTAGCTCCCAGTTATACCGACGGTAATCAATCGCTTAAGACCCCTTATCTTTCTTTTAGCCGAAGCAAGATAGTATCCCTGAACAAGCATTTCCACAGGTAAAAGAATAAAATTTATAAAAGCTATAGTTAAAGGAGCTAATAAAAAGAGAGAGGCCAGAGATACCAGAAAGTGAGAATAATTTAAAAAGTAACCGAAAGCTAAAAAGCTTAAGAGAATATTAAACCCCATAAAGGTTATGAACGTTCTCGTAGCCCTCCAGGTAAAAACTAGCGGCTTTTTAACGGGCTTTCTACCTTTTATCTTTTTAATTTCCGTCAAAAGAAAGATTAAACCCAAGATCGCTAAAAGATATACATCATCAAGCTTTAAAGCGAAAAAGATAATAAAAGAGGCGTAAATTATCCAATTCTCAGCAACTATCTTAAGCAAGTTTCTTCTAACCCATTTTAAATAACCTGTGGTCTTATAGCCTTCAAGCTGAAGCATGTGAAGATAGCGCTTACCCTCTAAAAACAAAGCTAACCAAAGTAAGAAACAACTTAAGAGCCTAATAGTAATCATGATTAATCACCCTCCAAAAACTCGGATACTAAACGATTAAACTCACTAGTATTCTCTAAATAAGAGAAGTGTCCTGTACCTTTGAAAACAACCAATTTAGCATTAGGTATCTCCTTCTCCATAACTTTACCAAAGTAAATAGGGGTATCCCTATCCTGATCCCCCCAAATAAGCAAGGTCTTAGCTTTAATCAAGGGTAAGTACCCTCTTAGATCCTGATTTACTACTCTTTTAAATATAGGTCGCAACTCCCCAGCTTCTCTATAGTCCTTAGAGCCAAAGCGCTTATAAAGCTTCTCTAAATCTTTACCTAAGAAAGTATAGACTCTCCTTAAGAGCTTAAACGAATAAACCTTAAAATAGTATTTTAAACTCCTTTTAGGGATCAATCCAGCGCTGTTAACTAAAACAAGCTTCTCCACCATCTCAGGATGAAGGGCTGAAAGAAGAATGGCTACCCTACCCCCAAAGGAGTGGGCTATCACATGAACTCTATTAATCCCAAGCATATTCAGAAACTTGTATGTAATGTCCGCATACTCCTCAATGCCCCAAAAACTGGGAGGCGTGGACGATCTTCCAAAGCCGGGAAAGTCCATGGCGTAGACCTCAAAACGAAATCTAAGGCTATTGAAAACCGGTAAGAAGCTGTCTGAGCTTCCTCCCCAACCATGAAGCAATAGAACCGGCTTTCCACTTCCAGCTTTCTTATAGAATATATCAAGCCCATCTATCCTTAAAAACATGAAAATCTTTCACCACCCATTTAAACTTCGATAGATATGATACCAATAATAAAGACAAAATAAAAGGGCTAAGGTGAAAGGGTTTTAAAACCCTTTACACCTTAGCCCTTAGCTATTAAGATCCTTTCTCTATCTTTTTATTACCTTACCGGGTCTTTCCCCTGTTAACTTCCCCCTTTCAAGAACAAGCTTTCCGTTAACCATGACATATTCTATCCCTTCAGCATATTGATGGGGATCCTGGAAAGTAGCCTTATCCTTAACTCTATCTCCATCAAATATGACTAGATCAGCCCAGAAACCTTCCTTTATAAGACCTCTTAAGGGTATCCTCATCTTAGAGGCGGGAAGCGATGTCATTTTCCTTATGGCTTCCTCAAGAGAAAGGACTTTTTCTTCCCTAACATACTTGCTTAAAACCCTTGGGAAAGTACCATAAGCTCTAGGATGAGGCTTCCCCCCAACAGAGGGAGAAGTAACCCAGGAATCGGAACCTATCATGGACAAGTGATGAGATATAACCGTCTTAACATCTTCTTCATCCATCAAAAATACCACCATAGCGGCATCCCCTTTTATTTCCAACATCCAGTCAAAAAGCCCGCTATATGGATCGCTAAGCTTGCCCCTATCTCTTAATATCTCTTCCAAGGTTTTTCCCTCATAATCCCTATTAACACATTGAGATATAAGAATACCATTCCAACCGGCAGATTTTAAAAAGTTCTCTCCTTTAAAATTATCCTCCTCGATATCTTTAGCTATCTTAGCTTGAACTTCCCTATCCTTCAGTCTCTCAAGCATCTTATCAACCCCACCCTCAAGCGCCCAGGGAGGAAGCAAAGCGGTAATGGTAGTGCTTCCTGCAGGATAAGGATAAACATCACAGTTTACCTCTACTCCTCTTGCTCTGGCTTTTTCCATAAGCCTCAGTGTAGCGTTAACCTTCCCCCAATTCGGTTTTCCAGAAGCCTTATGATGAGATATCTGAACGGGAACACCGGCTTTCTCCCCTATCTCTATAGCTTCTTCAACGGCCTCTATCAACCTCTTACTTTCATTCCTTATGTGACTTAAGTAAACTCCTCCCTTTTCGCTTAATACCTTAGCAAGCTCCACTATCTCCCAAGTCTCAGAGTAAGATCCAGGCGGGTAGATCAAACCGGTGCTCAAACCAAAGGCTCCTTCATCAATGCACTGCCTCAAAAGATCCTTCATCTTAGAAAGCTCCTCAGGAGAAGGCGGTGAAGGATCGAAACCCTTAACAAATATCCTTATGGTGCCGTGACCAGCAAGAGGAACGAGGTTAATAGCGATACCATCTCTTTCTACCTTCTCATAAAACTCTCCAAAGGATCTCCATTCCCAACCATAGTCAAAGTTCCTAACCAGGAAAGGAGAAACATAGCTTTTAAGAAGGTCAAGTCTCTCAGGATTAATCGGAGCCATAGCTAATCCACAATTACTAGCTATAGCCGTCGTTATCCCCTGAGTTATATAACTCTGAGCGTCCTTAACTGCCAAAATAGTTAAATCTGCATGAGTATGAATATCCACAAACCCTGGTACAACAAAAAATCCTTTAGCATCTATCTCAAGCTCTCCCCTCTCTTCGACTTTGCCTACCTTCACTATCTTACCATCCTTTATCCCTATATCACCGCTAAACCAAGGGTTTCCGGTACCATCCAATATCTTTCCATTCCTTATCACTAAATCCAACAAAGCTATCTCCTCCTTAAAATATCACTCCTTGGGTGGTTCGCTACCCCAGAATATCCTTATCACCCTCTCTGAGGGAATCTCGCCACTGATATAAGTTCCGGCCAAGTAAGCTAAAAGCGAAGTTAAAGTTCCCATTATAACCGGGTCGAAACCTAAAGCTAAAGGTCTATACACTATCCTTGCAATGCCATACACAGCTAATCCAACTATCATGCTTGCCATAGCACCAAACCTGTTTCCCCTTGGCCAGCAAAATCCAAGGACAACAGGCCAGAATATGGCAGACATTATTCCACCAATTGCCATTATTATTATGTATTCAAGGGCTGGGGGCTCTGTAAGAGCTAAAAGAAGCGCTACTATTCCAACCACTAAAGTGGTATACATACTCATTTTCTTCAACTGCTCCGGCTTAGCATCTGGCCTTATGATCTCCCTATATATGTTCTGGACAACCGCGCTACTTATGAGTATAGTCATAGCGGCAATGGTAGACTGAGCCGCACTAATGACACCAGCGAACACAATCCCAGCAACTGCCGGATGAAGAAGCTTCATAGTTAAAGCAGGTATAACATGGTCTGGAACGGGAAGCTTTGGAAACCATAGTTTCCCAAAGAAACCAGCCCCAAGCAGTATATAAGTCCAAACTGTAACAACAATCACGCCAAGGTAAACAGCCCTTTTCATCGCGCTCGTATCCTTGTAGGTAAGGGCACCCATCAAACCGTGAGGAAGCACTAAAACCCCTAGGCTAAAGATTATCCACCAGGACATAACTATCCTTGGACCCATGGCAAGAGAGTTAACATACTTATCCCCGGCTATCTTAACTAGAGCCTCGTGAACGCTTAAGAAGCTACCTTGTTGAGATAGAGCGCCTCCGAAAACACCAACAGCTAATAAAAGTGAGGCCACTGTCATAAAGGTACCCTGAACCATTGCAGCTAATCCTACTCCCCTTATTCCACCCACAGTTGCGTAGAATATGGTTACTAAAGCGGTTAATACCAAAGCGGTCTTATAGGACCATCCCGTCATAACCTCAAAAATCCTCGAGGAACCAACAAACTGAACTGAACAATAAGGTGTTAAAAATATAACTATAGGTAAAGCATATAAAACGGCTATAAGCTTGCTTCTATCATATCTTTCAAATAGAATATCCCCCAAGGAAAGAGCTCCTATGCGTCTTGCGACTATACCGATCAGCTTTCCTAATCCGATCAAAATAAAGAAATTCATGAAAATCTGAGAGCCAACTATCGTAAACCAGGGCATCCCTAAACGCCAGGAAAGACCCGGACCTCCAACAAAAGTTCCAACGCTACATATGCCTGCCGCTATAAGGAAAGCAACTATTATGGCACCTAATAGCCTCCCACCAGTGTAGTATTCTTCAACGAACCTATCGATAGCGGTTTTTCCTAATCTCTTCCTCGCATAAATACCTATAAAAACCAAGCTTAAAAGATAAATCGCAAAAACCACAACTACCGCTAATCTCTCGCTCGGTGTGATCAGCAATCCTATTTCAGACATTTAACTCTCACTCCCCTCAGACCTCCAAGGAGAAAGATCCGCCTCTTTTACGAAATACTTAGTGACACAGATAATAACGATCATGAAAATAACAGATATCGTTAAAAAATGAAACCACCATGGAAAGCCTAAAACCTTAGCATTGGGATTAGAGCCGCTTACTCCAAAGGCATAACCTAAAGAGGCCAAGGTGTAAAGCAACCAAACCAGCAAAGCTATTAGGAACTCCCTGCGCGCCCTCTTAAGTCTCTGGTCCTCCTTAATACCATACTTTCTTAAGATATCCATTACCTGACCACCCCCTTAAATAAAAATCTATCACTCTTTATCCCGAAGTGCAATACTTTATTTTACAACAAAGAGCAAAAACTGTTAAAAGGAGTAAATCCATCTTTAAAATAAATTAATGAACTTATCTTGCAAATTTTCCCTATAAGTGGTAATCTAGGCTAAAGACAAAGGGAGGTGAAGAAGATGTTAAGCATAACCGACAAAGCAATGGAGGAGTTTAAGAAGATCCTCTCAAAGTATAGCGAAAAGGCCTATGGAGTTAGGATATTCCTCTTGGGATCCTCTTGCAGCTGTTGCGGTCCCTCTTACCACCTTACGCTTACAGAAAAAGGGGAAGAGGGAGACAAGCTAATAGAGAAGGAAGGGATTAAGATATTCCTTGATCCCATAGCCTATAATTTACTTTCAGACTCAATCATAGATTACAAAGACGGATTCGTAATAGAAAAAGCATCTCCGCAAGAGGCTTAAAATCCTTGACATTGCCTAAAAGATAGCTTAAAATTACCAACCGGTGGGGCTGTAGCGCAGTGGGAGCGCGCTTCCTTCGCACGGAAGAGGCCACGGGTTCAAATCCCGTCAGCTCCACCATATTATTTTTATAATATTTAATACTAGAAAAATAACCTTAAATCACTTATCTCCTCCAGGCTCCAGACCCTTTTAATCAATTCATCTAAATATTCACCAGGAAGCATTGAAGAGAGAAGACCTCTTACTTTTCCCTCTATCTCCTCATCAGTCATGGGATTTTCGGGATCACCTTTAGGAAACCATGTATCAGCTGAATAATTCTCACCGTTTTCAGTCAAAACCTCAACTTTAGCCCCCCACTTTTGGGGATGAGCTTTTGTATATTCCTCATGCTCAATAACCTTGATTTTATCAATCAAGCTTAAAACCTTCTCATTTTTAATGGAATCAGGAGTAAAATGATCTAAGTCTACCTTACCGAAAAGCAAAGCTGTAGCCACGCAATAGGAGATGCTAAATCTGGCCTCCTCAACCGAAGAGGGGATCTTAAAGTGAGCGGTTTCCATAGCAGTCTTATAGGTATAAACGTTGATGCGATTAACTTGATCAAGGTTTGGCTTGAATCGCTTGTAAATCTCTATAGCAGCGTATATGGGAGAGTGAATGTGTCTACAACAGGGATAAGGCTTAAAAGAGACCTCCTCCACTTTCCACTTTTCTCCTAGGCCATAAGTAAGCTTATCCAGATCAAAGCCATCCCTTGCCATGGCTTTACATATGCCTTTCTCCCCCTCAAATATCCTTGAAGCTCCGGAAAAACCCTGATAGGCTAAGTTGGCACAAATTAGACCCTCCATAGCAGCCTTAGCAGGATGCAGAGGCTTAGTCATAGCTCCATCAAGGTTAAACTGCCATAAACCAGACGCGCTTGTCCCAGCGTTTCCGATCGCAAAAGATACCTTTTGAGGATCCAAATTTAATAGCTTAGAACCGGCAACTGCCGATCCAAAGACTCCACATGTACCAGTGGGATGCCAGTACTTATAGTGGCTAAGCCCAAGACACTCTCCTACCCTTATTGAAACTTCATAACCCAAGACGATTGAAGTTATAAGATCCTTACCCGAGGAACCTAATCTTTCCGCTTGACTAAAAGCCGAAGATATCACTGGAGAAGCAGGATGATATATGGAACCCCTATGAACATCATCTATCTCAAGGATATGAGAGAAAAAGGCATTAGCAAAGGCAACCGATAGGAAGTTCCCCTTTATAGGAGGATAACTTAAAAATGTAGATCCCTTAAGATCACCCTCATAAAGCATCTTCAATACCCAAGAAGAGGGTGTAGCAAGGCTACCCCTAAAGCCAACACCTAACCAATCGAGAATAAGGCGCTTAGTCGCTTCAACGACGCTTTTAGGCAAATCCTCATAGCAAGTTTGACTAACAAACTCTCCTATCCTTTCAGAGATGGTCATGATCAGTCCCCCCTTTATTAAGGGTTAGGCTTTATCGTAGGACGAGTAGAAGCTCTAGAAGCAGCTGCATCAAGGGCTTCCTTAACCTTATCTAAGGAGAACTCCTTATCAAGCAAGCTTTCAAAAGGATATTTCTTAGCATTCTTCTTAAGAAACTCTAAAGTCCTTAAAAGATACCATGGATCATACCTAACAACGGAAAGCACAAGTATAGACCTACGAGTTAAAATCCCTGGAGCAAAGGTAGTCGTTAAGTCAGGAGAAACGTTACCTATTTGAAGATACCTTCCACCAGGGTGAAGATATAGGATGCCCTCAGCAAAGGCATCTGGAACACCAGCAAGCTCGATTACCACGTCTGCCCCCCAACCCTCCGTAAGCTCCATAACCCTTTTCACACGACTCTCCCTTACAGGAAACTCTCTTATGTCTATGATGTAATCTGCTCCAAACCTTTTTGCCATCTCAAGACGCTCTTCTACACCATCTATAGCTATAACAACCGCTCCCCGCTCCTTTAATATGGCTATGGCACTTAAGCCTAAACCTCCACACCCCTGAACCACAACGAGCTCATCAAGCTTAACCCCAATCTTATCTATACCGTAATAAACCTGAGTTATAGCACAGTTAGCGCTCGCAGCAACTTTATCAGGTATCTCATCAGGAACCTTAAAGACAAACTGCTCTGGATGAATATAATAATGCGTTGAAAAAGCACCATGAAAGTGAGGAAAAACGTCAGGGCTCTCCATCCAGAATCTATAAACGTTCTCACACATATTAAATATGCCTCTGCGACAGGCTCTGCATCTCATACAAGTTATAAAGTAAGGAGCAACCACTCGATCTCCTATATTAAGTGGATTTCCAGCGTTATCCTTCGTAACACCCTT
This sequence comes from Synergistota bacterium, assembly GCA_025060595.1. Classification (NCBI taxonomy): domain Bacteria; kingdom Thermotogati; phylum Synergistota; species Synergistota bacterium. The sequence goes on from JANXBX010000013.1 coordinate 47,472, forward strand.
GCCTAACCTAGCTACACGGCCTACCATCTCATGCCCTAACACTGCCCTTTTAACAGGATGATGTCCACGCCATATGTGAAGCTCCGAACCACAAACATTCGCATTAATTACTTCCACCAAGATGGCGCCAGGTTCAGGTTCGGGAAGCTCATACTCACGAAACTCGATTCTCCCAGGCTCTGGCATGTAGGCTAATCTTCCCCTATCTTCGCTCATCTCCATTCCCCCCTCTAAGACCCCTATATACATTAACAACTAATATTCAAAGTATAGAATAATTTTTATAAATCTGTCAAGAATTTATCAATATTATTGATGCGCCATCTTCTTCTAAAAGAAGCTTCTCTATTAAAACTATACGAAAGCTCTCTTTAAAAGAAGCTCTTAAATCACCTTATCCTCCTATTATGGCAGGAACAAGCTTTATTTCACTGCCTGGGGAAACTTCGTCATCAAGAGTTAAGGTCTTTCCATCATTTAGCATGGCTATCCCAAACATATCTATAGGAGTAGAAGTAAGCTGAAGTATCTCCCTTATCTTCAAAGGCTTCTCAGCTTTTATCTCAAAAAGCTTTCCACCTCTAATATAGTTCCACACCCTTATAACCATCCTATTCACCCCCTTAAAGCCTAATATTAAGCTCGATCTCCTTAATTCCTTCCGGTCTACTCTTAAGAGTATTAACTAAGGCTGCATTTACAACCATAAAAATCTCCTCAACGAAGGGCTTTAGAGGAATCCTAAACCCATTTACCTTAAGTATAACTTTCGACGGCAAAGCTACACAATCGCTATACTTTCTTTCTCCCATGAATATAGCCTTTGCCATATCATAACAATCTTTAAAACCACAGCCACCGCAGTTAAGCAAAGGAAGAGGAGGAAAGGATTTATTTAAGGCAAGATCTACTATATCTTTTATCTCCTCAGACAAAAAAACTGGTATACCATTAAAATCTCTATCTTTAACCTCATCTAATACTAAAGCGAGCGTAAGCTCATCCACTAAGCCTTCGACCTCTCCTAAGTTTCTACCTTTGACTATCTTCGGAAAAGGTCCCTTCTTAAAGCCCTCTATTACCAGAATATCGCTTTTTATAAGATCTATAAGCAAACCGAGATCGAAGAGCTTGAAATACATCAGACTGAATCCATCCGCCACAGCTATAGTCTCCTCACTACCTGACTGAAAGAGTATATCCGAGTCTTTAAAGCTTAAGCTCTTTGCATGCTTTATAGTTGAAACCGTAAAGCCTTTCTCCCTGATTAAGGGTATCATTCTGGATATGAGGGTAGTTTTACCTGAGTTATGATAACCTACAACGCTAAAGCAACTCTTTATAGCCAAGCTCTTTCACCCCCACAAATCAATTTTAACAGAAGCTCAGAAAAGAAGAAAATAAAAAGGGCTGAGGGGCTTTTATATCCCCCCAGCCCTAATAGAATTCTTCCCTATTTCAGGCTTTTTTCGTACTCCTTATAAAGCATCTTAGCTATACCGAAAAGCTCCCTCTTAGCTATCTCTTTAGACAAAGCTAAGTCGAACATATCCTTATATATCTCCATAGCTCTCGATTCCGGAAGAAGGCCATCCTGAGGCACGGTCTTCCTCATCTGCCTTAAAAGCATATGAACAAATATGGCTTCAAACTCCTGAGAAACCACCCTTAAGGCTTCCTTTTTATCTCTCGGTAAAGAGGCTGGCCCCAAAAAGTAATCGTTACATAGTCTTAAGCTCTGCATGCAAGGCACCCGCCTTCTTCATAGCCTGAAGTATAGCTATTATATCTTTAGGAGTAGCCCCAACCGCATTCAAAGCTTTAACCACATCACCTACAGTCGTCACTTCAGGAAACTCAATCATGTATCCTTGTGTCGGTGGAGCAGCTCCAGCTGCAGGGCCAACGGTTATCGAAAAGTTCTTATGAGCTATAGCAACTCTTGATATCTTAACATTCTCTCCCATTACAACGGTTCCGGTTCTCTCATTTACAACTACTATAGCAGGAGCATCAGGCGTAACTTCAAGCTCTTCAAGAGAAGATATAAAGGCCACAAGGTTTTTTCTATAAGATAATGGTATCTTCACCTCTACTTTAGAGGCATCTTTAGCTTCAGCTATATTTCCAAAAGAATTATTTATGCTTTCCGCTATCCTCCTTGCAGTTGTAAAATCCGGACTATCGAGAACTATACTTAAAACACCATCCTGTGAAAGCTCAACAGGGACCTCTCTTTCAACTATGGCGCCGTTTGTAACCACACCAACCGTCGGAAAAGAGCCCTCTGGACCTATAGAAACGGGGCCCTGAGCTACAGCATAGACCTTGCCATCGGGACCCTTCAAAGGTGTTAAAAGAAGTTGACCCCCTTCAAGGCTTCTTGCATCACCTAGCGATGAAACAGTCACATCTATTCTCATACCAGGCTTAGCGAAGGGAGGAAGATTTGCTGTTACCATAACAGCAGCTACATTTCTCGAGGCTATATTCCTTTGAGCCACTGAAAGGTCAAAAAACCTAAGCATATTTTGCATCATCTGGGGAGTTAATTTCATCTTATCCCCCGTTCCGTTTAAACCCACAACCAATCCCATACCTATAAGCTGATTTGGCCTAGCATCCTCTATATGAGCTATATCCTTTATTCTAACCTTCGGAGCCCCAAAGGCTATCGAAGATAAAGCCAAGGCTATAAGAATACTCAGGACTAAGATCCTAAATCCCTTCACATAAAATCCCTCCTAAATTAAAAGAGAAGATGGAATATCTGAGTTAGTATGCCTGGCTGGTGAACGCTTCCAAACACACCAGTTCCAGAATAGATTATCTCAGCATCACATATCTTAGTTGAAGAGACAGTATTATCTGAAGATATATCTTCAGGGCGAATCATACCCTTAACGATGATTTTCACCGTATCCTTGTTACCTTTAAAATAATGCTCTCCCTCTATGACGAGATTACCGTTAGGAAGAACCTCAACTATTTTCGCAGCGATAACAGCATAAAAGGTAGTGCTCCTATTAGTCTCATCAGACCCATCGTAGCTTCCCTTGGCGTTAAGGTTTGCAGGAAGAGGCCCCTTAAGGAAGCTAATACCCTTTTGAGAAGCATCAAGAGAAGCATTCTTAGATGTCTTGGTCGTTGCCTTTTGTCTCATAGTAGCGCTCTCCTCTATCAACACGTAAACTATATCTCCGACACTTGAAGCTCTCTTATCACCATAAAGATTAAAACCATCTTTCCAGAGAGACTGAGCTAAAGAAAGGTATGGAAAAAGCAAAACCAAAAGGAAAGCCAAAGTTACCTTTCGCACTTAAGTTCACCTCCCTCAAGTATTAGCGCTTCAACCATCCCTGGTCCTAAAACTACTGCCTTAATTCTCCTCCCTGTAGATGTATTTAAGACCTCTATTTGATCTCCGACTCCACCGCTTTCACAAGCCTTTCCTTGAGCCTTAACTTCAACTGAACCAACCTTAGCGATTATGGTTACAGGAGAACCCCTTTTCACCACATTAGGAGAATCAAGATGAGAGCTTATTATAATATCACCTTTTTTGACAGGCTTCTTAAGCATTTTTCCTAAAACCTGATCCAAAGAGGTACATACCGGAAACAGAGGATCAACCTCTTTTTCAATTAAGGCTACATCTCCCTCGCTTATAACCTCATGCCAAGCCAAATTTCTCAAAGCAACAACCACATTCTTTCTTAAAGAGAGCTTAACCATAAGCTCCGCCCTTCCCATAGAACCATCATCGCGATAATAAACTACAGGTAAAACATAGAAGTTTTCCCGACGCACGATGGAATCAACCACACTATATCGTGCGTCGGGAGGAAGGGAAGGGTTCGAAAGCAAACTCCAAGAAACAGAAGGACCAAATTTAGAAACCAAGTAATCTCCTAAAACTCTATCCAAGCTGCCCCTTGAAGCAGAAGCCACAACTATCTTATCTGGAACTCTAAAAAGGACATCCTTAAGATCAAGCTTACTCCTTAAAAGGGCATCCCTTATATCAAGCAGACTTAACTCAAGAGTCCCACCATTTAAAGGAGCTTCTGCAATCTTAACCTTCTTGAGACAATCAATTAAAGCTATATCTTGCCCGCTTATCTTAGCTATATCTCCAAGAAGAACGATACTTCCCTTGACCTCACTATAATTAGATATATCTATTAGAGCTCTAACACAGAAAGCTGTAGAGGGTATTAAAACAAGGAGAACAGCTATTAAAAAGGCTCTCCTAAGCATCCCCCATTACCTCTTCAATCCGCTTGCAGTCCTCAACATATCATCCGCGGTTTGGATCGTCCTTGAGTTAAACTCATAAGATCTCTGAGCAACTATCATCCTAACCATTTCTTCCACCACTTGAACGTTAGACGCCTCTAAGAAGCCTTGCTGAACGGTTCCAAAGCCCTCAGCCCCAGGATTTCCCTCTATGGGAGCACCAGATGCAGCGGTCTCGATGAATAGATTCTTACCTATAGCCTTAAGTCCAGCAGGATTTATAAACCTAGCTAAAATCAATTGTCCTAATACCTCTGGCTCTGTAGCGCCTGCCCTTTTAACTACCACATTTCCATCACTGGTAACGGTTATAGACTCCGCATCCTCCGGAACCGTCAGGGCAGGTTCAATCCTATAACCATCCGCAGTAACTATATTACCTTCGCTATCGATCTTAAAACTTCCGTCTCTCGTATAGGCTATAGTTCCATCAGGCAAAGTTACCCTGAAGAAACCATCTCCCTCTATAGCGAGATCAAGAGGATTCCCAGTATTTATAAGCGCTCCCTGAAAGAAAAGCTTCTGCGTAGAAGATACCTTTACCCCTAAGCCAACCTGTATCGCTGTGGGAAGCTGTTCCCCAGTTATATTAGGGACTCCAGCTTCTCTTCCGGTCTGATAGAAAAGATCTTCAAAATCCGCTCTATTTTTCTTAAAACCAACGGTATTAGCATTTGCCAAATTATTGGATATGGTATCAAGATGAAACTGCTCAGCTATCATACCAGTTGAGGCAGACCAAAGAGCTCTTATCAAGCAGACCTCACCTCCTTAAGCCACCCTTGTCAAATTAGTTATGGCCCTCTCTAGAGTTTCATCTTGAGTTAAAACCATCCTTTGATTCATCTCATAAGCTCTATGTGCTTCTATAAGATGAACCATCTCTTTCACAGGAGAAACATTGCTGCCCTCAAGGGCACCAACCTCAAGATTTATGTTTTCTTGAGGGATGGGACTTCCGCTATCCTTAGTCTCAGCGTAAAGGTTACTACCAATCCTCTTAAGATAGGTGGGCTTTTGAAACCTAACTATAAGTAAAGTTCCTCCCTCTTCCCCATTTATGAAGAACCTACCATCCTCAGCGAAGGTAATTCTACTTCCCTCAGGAACATTTATTGGCCCACCCTCGCTTAAAAGAATATGCCCGCTTTGAGAAACCACGTTGCCTTGAGAGTTTATGGTAAAGCTACCAGCGCGAGTGTAATACCTATTTCCCTTAGAGTCCTGAAGGACAAAGAAAGTCCCCTCATCACGTAAAGCTAAATCTAAAGGATTACCTGTGGGTATTAAAGGACCGAGGCTACTCTCTATATAAGTCTCATCAACAACGCTTGCTGTCCCAAGTCTTCCAACGAAAGGTGCACCTTTGATTGGAAGGAGAAAGTCTTTCAACGAGGAAGGGGTTAAATCATTCACTCTAACTATACTATGCTGAGGATGTGCCCTAAAAATAGTTTCTTCACGCTTAAAACCAACGGTATTCGCATTAGCTAGGTTGTTAGCCACCACATCGGTACGTGTAAGCTGAACAAGCATACCGCTACAGCCCGTGTAAATTCCCCTTATCAATGAAGCTTCCCTCCTCTTATAACCCCACCTCTTAAAATATCAAGCTCCTCCAAAGCTTTGCCAGTTCCCCTCGCAACGCATGTTATTGGATCTTCAGCAACCATCGCAGGAACACCGGTCCTCTGAGATATAAGCCTATCCATACCATCGAGCAAAGCTCCTCCTCCTGTGAGAATTATGCCCCTTTCGATTATGTCTGCTGCAAGCTCAGGTGGGGTCTTCTCCAAAACTCCCTCAACACCCTTAACTATAGCTTCAACCTCTTCCCTTATTGCCTCAAGGACATCTTGCGTAGTTATCTCTATAGTCCTTGGAAGCCTCTGAATAAGATCGCGTCCCCTTATCTCCATCCTCTTTATCTCTTTAGGCATAACCGAGCCTATCCTTTTCTTTACCTCCTCGGCTGTCTGCTCACCTATAAGCAAGTTATACTTACTTTTAACATACTTAACTATAGCTTCATCCATCTTGCTTCCAGCTATCCTTAAAGAGGTGCTTATCACTATCCCACCAAGGGATATAACCGCTATATCAGTCGTTCCACCACCTATGTCAACCACCATATTTCCTCTCGGCTCAGCTACATCAAGCCCAGCACCTATAGCCGCAGCCATCGGTTCCTCTATCAGAAAGGCCTCCGAGGCACCTACCTGAACCGCAGCCTCAAGCACGGCTCTCTTTTCCACATCAGTTGCCCCAGAGGGTATACATATCATAACTCTCGGTCTAAATAAAGAACGTCTCTTCCCCAAAGCCTTTTTAAGAAAATGACGAAGCATGGCTTCCGTAACTTCGTAGTCGGCTATAACTCCTTCCTTCAAAGGCCTGACAGCAACTATGTTTCCAGGGGTCCTCCCAAGCATTCTATGAGCCTCTTCCCCAACGGCTAATATCTTTCGAGTACTGGTATCCATCGCAACAACGGAAGGCTCATTTAAAACAATCCCTTCTCCCCTAACATAAACCAGAACGGTCGCAGTACCAAGATCAATCCCAATGTCCCTTCGAAGCATTCCTATGCTCTCTCCCTTCCCTCCCATAGGCAGACTTCCCTGCCATTTTAATTTTCGGCAGGGTTCTTTCAATCTTTACCTATTATACTATAATAGATACTAAGGATTTAGAGAGGGGGGAGGCTCAGAATGGGCATACTTGACAAGTTTTCCTTAAATGGTAAAAGTGCCTTAGTAACTGGAGCATCAAGAGGCATAGGAAGAGCCATAGCAGAAGCCTTAGCGGAAGCAGGTGCAGAAGTTACAATTACTGCAAGAAACATGGTAGCCCTGCAGGAAACGCTAAGAAAGATAGCCTGGTTAGGAGGAAAGGGATACGCCATAGACGGAGACCTCCTTAAGGAGGAGGATATAAAAAAGATAGTTAACTTTGCTCTAGAAAAGATGGGGAAAATAGATATACTTGTTAATTCTGCTGGAGCCATACACAGAGAAAAGGCTGAAACGCATCCCATAGAAAAGTGGGATGAGATAGTTAATCTAAACTTAAAAAGCGTCTTTATAATAACGCAACTTGTAGCACGAAGTATGATCGAAAGAAAAATCCAGGGTTCCATAATAAATATAGCCTCGCTAATGTCCTTTGCAGCAGGAATAAATATATGCGCCTATGCCGCAAGCAAGGGAGGAGTAGCTCAGCTAACCAAGGAGCTTGCAAATGAATGGGGAAAATATGGAATAAGGGTCAATGCCATCGCACCAGGATATATAGAAACAGATCTAACTGAAGCATTGAGAAAGAATCCTGAAAGAAACGAACGCATCCTATCAAGGATAGCCCTTGGTAGATGGGGTAAACCAGAGGACCTAAAGGGAATAGCGGTTTTCCTAGCTTCAGAGGCCTCTTCTTACGCAACAGGAGGAATATTCATAATAGATGGGGGTTGGCTCTGGAACGTATAAAAAATTTTAGGGCCTCCCGAGGAGTTTCTTGGGAGGCCCTACTGCAACTTACTTCCCTCTGGGGCTAAGGCTTAGATCTTCGTTACATTTATGGCCTGAGGGCCCTTAGGGGCTTGCTTAATTTCAAACTGTACTCTTTGTCCTTCCTCAAGCGTTCTGAAGCCCGTTCCCTTAATACCAGTATAATGAACAAACACATCTCCACCCTCATCGTCGGTGATGAACCCGTAACCCTTAGCCGCATTAAACCACTTCACTGTTCCAGTTCTCATTACTTCTTTTACCTCCTGCTACACTTAAAGATTCACCCGCTTTAAAAAGGCGCGCCCCTCTCAAGCAGGTCAAGATCAGTATACCACTCCAAGATACCCCTGTCAATCAATATGGGAGTTTTTTTCAAGAAGCTCCCTCGTTATCTCCTTAGACTTCTCCGTCGCACTTTTTATCGCCTTCATAAGGGCAGTCCTCAATCTGTTATCTTCAAGCTGATATATACCCTCTATGGTAACTCCCCCAGGCGTAACGACCATCTCCTTAAGCTCAGAAGGATGCCTACCGCTTTCCAAAAGCAGACGTGCAGCACCTATCATGGTGTAGGCCACGGCGTCAAGAGAAAGCTCTCTTGGCAAACCAACCATAAGTCCGCCATAAACCAATGCCTCAACTATAAGATAAAGATAGGCAGGCCCGCTACCTGACAAAGCGGTTAAGGCATCCATATATTTTTCCTCAACACGGACATACTTACCAAAAAGAGAGAAAAGCTCCTCAACCAGAGGTATCTCCTCATGAGGAAAATCCCCATCAGGAGAGTAAACCGTATACCCTGAATTCACCAAAACCGCCATATTAGTCATAGCCCTAATTATATGAGATTTAGGAGAGGCTTTCTTAAGAAGATTTAGCCCTATAGCAGCAGCGAAAGATATGACTATTTTGTTCTCCAAATAAGGTGAAAGCCTCCTCATCTCAGAGATTATTATACCGGGCTTAAGAGTGAAGATAACTAAATCTGCCTCTTTACAAGCCTCCTCATTATCCCTTAGGAGCTCCACTCCCTTTTCACTGAGGTACTCAATCCTGAGAGGGTTCCTCCTTGTGGCGACAACCTTCCCCGCCTTACCAGCTAAGGATGAGGCAATCGCTGAACCTATGGTGCCAGCTCCTATAATAGCTACCTTTAAACTCTCCAAACGGGTCCCATCTTAAAAACCACCTCCTAAGAAAATAACTTAGTTAGAATTATACCATATCTTACTCAAACTTATAGAAGCTAAGGTAAGCTATTCCCTTTACAAATTCACGATTAAACAAAAACTGGGCCTGGGAAATAACCTTCCCTAAGCCCAGTTAGATTTCTAACTTTCAGATGTTAAAATAAACCTCAATCTATCTCCTCCTTAAGACGAATAAAACAGGCAAAGATAAAATAAACACAAGACCAAGGGAGCTTCCGCCTGCCGAACAACCTCCACCGCCTCCACCTGATGGCGGAGATGAATAAAAGCTTATTATAGCTTTTATTGAGAGGTTACCATAACCATCTTTAGAATAATAATTATATAAATCATACCATACAATGCCATCAGGACTAACAAAACTCTCACCACGATTTATAATCACATTGCTACAATACCCACTTATATAGCTTTCGCAACCCAAAGGATAGGCTCTTGATGGGAATTGAGGCCTAAGCTCTACAACAACCACAAAAGGCTCCCCCGCACTAAGATAAGGCGGATTGCTTAGTTTAATAGTATAATATCCTGTATAGTACAACCTCCCGCTTTCTATAGCATCGGGAGAAACAGAACCTATTCTCGGCGGAGTCGAGTAACCTGCATATACCCTTATCGTATAATCTACATAACCGCCATTTAACATAAAAACCGAAAGCACAACCCCCATAAGATAGGAATCATAAAGAGCTTGAAAAGCGTTGGCTCCATAAATTCTCGTGCTCCCAGCATACATTAGTCCATTATTCATCCCACAATAGTCATTATAAAGAACA
>JANXBX010000014.1 GCA_025060595.1 Synergistota bacterium
GTTTATCGCAGATAAGTGATATAGCTTCTAAGATAAGTGGGATAGCTGATCAGACCAACTTATTGGCTTTGAATGCGGCTATAGAGGCGGCGAGGGCTGGAGAGGCTGGTAGGGGATTTGCTGTAGTAGCTGAGGAGGTTAGGAAGTTAGCAGAGGAGTCTAACTTAGCTGCATCTGAGATAGAGGGTTTATCTAGGAGGATGGTTGAGGAGATAGGTAAGTTAGAGGGGATGATGAAGGAGTCTGAGGGTGCTGTTAAGAGGAGTGTGGACTTAGCTAATATGACTAGGGATAGGATAAATGATGTTATAAAGGCTATAGAATCTGTTGGGGAGGGTATAAAGGAGATAGTTACGTTGGTGGAGAATCAATCTGCTGCTACTGAGCAGATGGCTGCTGCTATGGATTCTATAGTTAAGTCTGTTAGGCATGTTATGGAGGTAATAGAGGGTATAGAGAGGGCTGTTGGTGATCAGGAGAGAGTATCTAGTGAGGTTAGGGAGATAGGTGGTAGATTGAGTGAACAGGCTAATAAGCTTAGGGATGCCTTATTAAAGTTTAAGCTTGAGGGAGAGGAGGAAAGGAGAATAAAACCGATTTAGTTTAAAGCGATGGGGAAGGGGTCTAAACCCCTTCCCCATTATGTTTACCATTTTCTTTGAACTTGAGTCTCCGGGAAGTAGAAGTAAAGTATCTCAAGGTAGCTTTTACCTCTTTCAGCAAGAGTTTTTGCTCCCCACTGACTCATTCCTACTCCGTGTCCCCAACCTTTTCCCTCGAATACAAATACCGGTTCACCCTCTTTGGCTTTGAATTCCACTTTTTCTTTAAGCTTTTCATTTTGGGGAGCTACATCCCTTTCTAATATTCCATAAGCTTCAGCTAGTATGAGTATTATCTCATCATAGGATAGACCTTTTGCTAAAAGCTCGCGCACGTTTATGTTTCTTGCTTTGGCTCTTCTTTCCTCTTTGCTGATTTGAGAAGGTGAGGTAGATATTTCATCCTTGGTCTCTTTTTTTGTTGAAGGTTCTCTTTTTGAAACGTCAAAGGCGGTGCTCCTTAAGATGGTGTGGCCTAACATATGTCTAAGGCGTGTAGCTGGTAGCTCTACGCTTCCTTGTGTGCCCAATATTCGAAGGGTTATAACTCTGAAAGAGAAATCATCTTTTTTAGTTATTAATATGTTTTTAACTGTTCCTATTTCAAAGCCGTTATCATACAATATTTCTGTGAGCTTGCTTATCGGGAGCTCCAATTTCCATTGCTTGTGTGGAGAGTCGCAATTATTATAAAAATCCTCTCTCCTTCCTCTTAGATAAGGTATATCTTCTCCCCAAACGGACTTGGCTGATGCGGTATATCCGCCGCTATCAGAGTGGTAAAATGCCTTTGCAACTAATCCTTTATATGTTAAAACTTCTCCTCTGGTGGCATCAATTATTTTGTTAAGGGTTGGATCCTCGTTTGATAGCCCCTTATACTCTTGGCAATGGACTCCTGAGCATAGGTCAAATCCCTGGTTGCCGTGTCTTCCCAAGTTGCTTAAAGCGAAGGTTCTTGAAACGACTGCTTGCGCTTTTAAAGCTTCAGATGGCCAGGATGGGTTGATTTCCGCCTTAAGCACTCCGTAAAGATATTCCTCTATTGATAGGACATTTACGATAGTTAAGCCGCTCTCGCCAGATATGACCTCGAACCTTCCTCTATAGGGTTTTCTATCAAAATATATAAAGCCTCCTTTTGGAGGTGATATGCTTATCTTTCCCTTATAAGAGTTATTGCTAAGTTTTATCGATCCTGACTCAAAAGCAAGCTGTAATTCTTTTCCCTTGAAGATGATTTTAGATCCCATGAAAGCTGTCATATCGCTTTCTGAGGAGAAGATGGCGCTTCTTACACACGTTGCTAAACCAACTCTTATCTCCACTTCCCTTTGGTTTGCTAAGGCAAGCTCTGTAAAAAAGACAAAGAAAAGAAATGAGAGTATAAGTAAAGCTAAAAAAATACTTTGTTTATTTTTCTTCTTCAAAAGAATCACCTCCCAAGGCTTTCTTCTTGAAATTATAACATAGTGCTTTTATGGTAAAATAAAAATCAGGGCCCTTGACATATTTTATCCCCCATAGTATATTTATCTTGCTTTTAGGGCTGTTAGCTCAGTGGTAGAGCATCGGACTTTTAATCCGAGGGCCGCAGGTTCGATCCCTGCACAGCCCACCATGGTCGCTCCCGTCGTCTAGGGGCCTAGGACACCGCCCTTTCAAGGCGGCGGCACGGGTTCAAATCCCGTCGGGAGCGCCATTTTCTTTATATGCCGGTGTAGCTCAACAGGCAGAGCGGTGGAATCGTAATCCACGGGTTGTCGGTTCGAGTCCGGCCACCGGCTCCATGCTGAAAGGAAAAGGCATCCTCCCTTTAGTTAAGGGAGGATGCCTTTATTTTTGTGTTATACTTGAAGTGTAAGCTTTTAAAAAGGTGGTGATGTTCATGCTTAAGGATCTCTTGTTAAAGAGAAGATCGGTTAGAAGTTTTGTTAAAAAGACGGTATCTCGTGAGCTTTTTGACTACCTTTTATGGGTTTCCTATGGTAAGGTTGATGGCAGGCTGGTTGTTCCTTCTGGAGGAGCTACCTACCCAATTCAAATATATGCGGTTTTAGGAGATGTGGAAGGCTTGGAACCCGGAGTTTATAGATATATTAACCTTGAAAATAAGGTCTCTCTTCACCTTAAGGGAGATGTCATGAGGGATCTTTCAAGAGCCTGTTTGAATCAGAGATATGTTGCTGATGCCTCTTTTAATATCGTTATAGCAGTTTATTATCCAAGGATAACTTCGGTTTATGGTGAAAGGGGCAAAAGATACGCAATACTTGAAGCTGGTCACATAGGGCAAAATATCTATCTTGCTTGCGCAGAAAAGGACCTTGGTACTGTTGCTATAGGGGCTTTCAATGACGAAGCGGTCTCTCGGGTTCTTGCCCTTCCTCAAGATATTGCTCCTCTCTATATATTTCCCATAGGCTATCCGGCGAGGTAGGTTAATATGCCCCTGTCCTTAGGAATCGTTGGTTTACCTAATGCGGGAAAGTCTACACTATTTAATGCTTTAACTAAAGCAGGTGTTTTAGTAGCAAGCTATCCCTTTTCTACTATTGATCCTCATAAAGGAGTTGCTTCTGTTCCTGATGAAAGGTTGGAAAAGCTTGCTGAGCTTTTAAATCCTCCTAAGGTTACTCCTGCAGAAATAGAATTTTACGATATAGCTGGGCTAGTAAAGGGGGCGAGTAAGGGAGAAGGGCTTGGAAATCAGTTTCTAAGCCATATAAGGGGGGTTGATGCAGTAGTTGAGGTAGTCAGAGCTTTTGAGGATGGAAGCGTATCTCACTCTGAGGGGAGCATAGATCCTGTTAGGGATGCTCAAATAGTTGAGATAGAGCTTATGTTGTCTGACCTTGAGCTTGTTGAGAAATGGATCGAGAAGTATAAAAGAGCTGCTCGTGTCGGAGATAAAAAGGCGAAGGAAGAGCTAAGCTTGCTGGAAAAGGTAAGAGAGCCTCTTTCGAAAGGTGAACCATTGAGGGGAAAACTCTCTTCAGAGGAGCTTGAAAAGCTCTCTAAATACTACCAGCTTCTTTCAACCAAACCCCACCTTTATTATTTCAACTCTTCTGAGGAGATAGATAAATCCTTGCTGGATAAATTTATAAGCTGGGCCTCTTCAAGAGGTTCTCCTGTTGTTTGGGGTTGTGCTCGTCTTGAGATGGAGCTTTCAGAGCTTTCTCAGGAAGAGGCTCAAGAGCTTATGAGAGAGATGGGACTTGAATCTTCAGTTAAGAGGCTTATAAAAGCATCTTATGAGTTTTTGAATCTTATAACCTTTTTCACATTTAACGAAAAGGAGCTAAGGGCCTGGCCTGTGCTAAGGGGAACGAAAGTTTTGCAGGCTGCCGGTAAAATTCATAGCGATATGGAGAAAGGCTTTATAAAGGCGGAGGTTATTGCAGTTGATTCTCTATTAAAACTTGGTGATTATAAGATCGCTAAGGAAAAGGGTTTTGTCAGGATAGAGGGTAAAGATTACATCGTTCAGGATGGTGATGTAATATACATAATATTCAAGGTTTAAAAAGAGTGCTTTTTTTAATACCTGTTTTAAAGGATGGCTCTGGGATATTTCTAACCAATCTCGCTAAAGGTCTGAAAAGATTTGGATGGGATATATCTTTGGTTTCAGTTTCTAGAAGCGGGGACTGGGTTGAGTGGAAGGATCTTAAAGAGGAATTTAAAAGGATCTCTTCCCAAATTTACGAGATAGACTTTTTCAATAGGTCCTCTCAGGTCTTTTGGGAAAGCGTATCTGAGCTTCTTAAAGTATTAGAGAAAGATAGCTTTGGTATATTGGCTCCTCAGTCTTGTGTTCCAGCTTCCGCTTGCGTAGTTTGCAGGGATATTTTAAGGGTTAACATGCCTATAGTTTTAACCTTTCACAGTTGGGGAATTGATAGACCAGACTGGATGAATCTCTGGGACAGTTGGGCTTTAACTAGGGTTGATCATATATGCTTCGTTTCAGAGGGATATAGAAGCGCCCTTTTAAGTAAAATACCCTTTAGGATTGATAATAATAAGACGTCTGTTATAAGACCTGGTCTTTATATTAATGATATTTACCCTTCTAAGGAAGTTCTTAGGGAGCGTTTTGCCCTTAAGTATAAGGTTCCAAAGAGTTCTCTATGGATAACCACTCTTGGTGGTATATCTGAGAGAAAGGGACACCTTGAGCTTATAAAGGCCTTTGAGGCTTTCATTAGTAGTGGAGCAGATGCTTATCTTTTCCTTATAGGACCCGTTAGAGAAAGAGGATATTTTAAGGAGATGCTTTCCGTTTTTAAGAGAATCCCTTATAGGGTTAAGTTTTTAGGATACATAAAAGATCCATATTCTTTGATTAAGGCTTCGGATGTTTTTATTTTCCCAAGTAAAAGCGAAGGGCTTGGTTTAGCTTTAATGGAGGCTATGGCATTGGGAGTTCCCTGTATATCTTCAAATATTGAGGGGACTGAGGATTTAGTTTGCGGTGGTGAATACGCTTTGCCTTTGGGTGAGATTGGCGAGAAGGAAATACTAAAAGCTTTATTATATGCTCTTGAAAATTATGGGGATTTGTTGTATATTTCTGTTAAGGCTAAGGAAAGGGTTTTAAGGGAGTTCGGTTTTGAGAAAACGTTAAGTCTTTATGATGCTCTTTATAAAAAATTTTTAAAGGCCTCTTAAGTTGGTCTTAAGGCTTCCGATATAAATGGTGAGAGGAGGTGGTTTAAGAGGGAGAAGTTAAGTTATGTAAAGATAAGTTTAAGATAGTTTTGCATGGATGCTTTTAGAGCCAACGGAAGGCTCGGCACCTTAGGCAAGGATGCTTAAGGTGTAAAAGATTTAACCAAGGAGGGTGAGGCTTATGATAGTTAATCACAATATCTCCGCGTTAAATGCTTATCGTAATTTAACGATTACACAGTCGAGTTTGTCCAAGTCGCTTGAGCGTCTTTCCTCAGGTTTAAGGATTAACCGTGCCTCTGATGATGCTGCAGGTCTTGCAATTTCTGAGAAGATGAGGACCCAGATAAATGGTTTAGCTCAGGCTGTTAGAAACTCCCAAGACGGTATATCTTTAATACAGACTGCTGAGGGAGCTATGGATGAGATCCACGCTATTTTGCAGAGAATGAGAGAGCTAGCAAACCAGGCTGCAAACGATACTTACACTGCGTACGATCGTCAGCAGATACAGAAGGAAATAGATCAGCTTAGGGCTGAGATAGATAGGATTGCTGAAACCACACAGTTTAACACCAAAAAGCTTTTGACTGGAGAGCTTTCTTACAGCATAAATAAGGTTAGGGGAGATGCTACAGTTGTTAATATGAGCGCTGATAGCCGCGTTGAGGCTGGAAAGTATCAGGTAGCTATATATCAAGCTGCCGATGTGGCTAAGCTTATCGGTGGGACCGCCTTTGATTCAACCGGTGGTACAAGCATGGTGCTTCACACTGGTAACATATACATAAACGGCGTAGCGGTTCACTTTGATTCCGAGGAGTATAACGCTGCCTCTGATAAGCTTCAGTACATAGTTGATAAGATTAATGCTGTAAGAGCCCAAACTAACGTTGAGGCTCGCAAGGTTCAGAATCCTTATACCCCTGGTGTTTATCACCTTCAGCTCGTTCAGCTTGATGTGGGGACCTCTAATGTGATTCAGCTTTCCGGTGACGATCAAACGTTGAAGGACCTGGGCTTCGGCTTGAGGATGGGTGGAGTAGGTGGTAATATAACAACTAATATTTCTGATGTTGTGGGTGCAACTGGATCGATATTTATAAATAACATATATGTGGGGAATGTTGCTGCAAATAATACGATTCAGGATATAGTTGGAATGATAAATAGTAAGGCTTCTCAAACTGGTGTAGTTGCTGAGGCCGTACAAGTGGGTATCAGCGCAAGCGTGCATACATGGCAGCTTAGACTGGTTGAGGCAACGCCAGGAAGAGGAATAAACTTGGGATATTCTACGGTTAGCCTTATAAACGCTCTTGGCTTTAGTAGTGGTGTTGATGTCTTATCTGGGGGTTATACATTGATCAGAAGGGGTGGCGATTCCAATGAAAGGTGGTTTGAGGGAGCGGAGGGAATAACGACAGGCGTCTTTACCAATCAGTTTGTAAATGGGGATCGAATAAGGATAAACGGTGTATGGATAACCTTAAGGGATGATAGTATAGGATTGAATTTACAGTCTCTCGTTTCCGTTGCTGCTAGAATCAATAGTTACTCTGAGGTGACAGGTGTTAAGGCGGAGGTTGTTACGACTGGAGCTCAAGATGGGCAAGCGCGCTTAAGGCTTTACCAGATAACTCCCGATCCTAATAACAAGATAATTCTTTACTCCGATGTTTCCGAGGCTAATAGGAAGATAGATATGGCCACTGGTGATGTGACTACCAATACTTCTCGAGCTCTTAGCAATATAGGTTTCAGCGCTGCCAATGCTAATGGTATTCTTGATTCAACAGTCATAGGTGCTCGCTCAACAACCGGTGTTAACGTAAAAGTCAGGGTATATTCTACTGACCAGTTTGGTAATCATATAGCTATATACCATGATAAAGCTCTTATAATTGAGGGGCAAGGCTACTTGGTTAAGCTTGACAAACAGAAGATCGGTAATAACGTTTACACTCCGCTTAATTACGACTACACTAAGAAGGCTGTTGGCTTAAGCCTTGAGGTTAAAGGTTCTAATACTCCTTGGGCAACAGCTAAAACTTTCTCTTACGTTGATCCTTCATCTGGTGATACTACTGATGAAGTTTACCTTTGGGGTAGTGCTGCTGAAGTGAGAGTTAAGACGGACAAGAACCTCTTCCTTCATGTTGGAGCTAACGAGGGTGAGACTATGAGGATAGATATAGATTCTTTGAGCACTGATGGTCTTGGTATAACTGAGCTTGATGTTACTACTCATGAGGGGGCTGAGCTTGCGTTAACTAAGCTTAGCGATGCTATAAACAGGGTTTCTGACCAGCGTGCGAAGCTTGGTGCTTTCCAGAACAGGCTTGAGCATACTATAAGGAATCTGAGGGTAGCTCAGGAGAATACACAGGCTGCTGAATCTAGAATTAGGGACGTAGATATGGCTCAGGAAATGATGCAGTTTACTAAGCTTCAGATACTTCTTCAATCTGGTACTGCTATGCTTGCTCAGGCTAATACGATACCTCAGACCGTGTTACAGCTGTTGAGATAACGATCTACTGTTTGATGGGAAGGGGGGGAGTGCCCATGTTGGCGCTCTTCCCCTTTTCTCTTTTAGGGTTGGAGGTGTTTTGAGGGTATGAGGATCGAGGACATGAAACTGGAGGCGGACTTTAAAACAATTCAGGTAGTTAAAAAGGAAGCTCATCAGGAGAAAGCGCTCTCAGAGCCTTTGAAGAAGATTCAAGAGGATCAGAAAAAGGCTGCGCAGGGAGAGCTTAATAAAGAAGAGCTGAAAGATATTGTGGATAAATTTAATAAGTTTTTTGATCTTTTTAACATCCAGCTTAAATTTAAGCTTCATGAGGAAACGAAGTTCTGGGTTGTTAAGGTGGTTGATGTTAAAAACGATAAGGTTATAAGGGAGATACCGCCTGAGAGGATACTTGATATGTTTGCAAAAATGATGGAGCTTATGGGGGTTCTTTTTGATGAAAAGGCTTAGGCTCCTATTTTCCTTTCCGAATAATATAAGTGGGAGGTGAAGGAAGTTGGCGACATCTTCAATTCAGTTTAGCGGTCTAATTTCTGGTTTGGATACGTCCTCCATAGTGGAGAAGCTTATGGAGGTTGAAAAACAGCCTTTAAAGAGGCTTGAGGAGAAGATAAATTACCTTAAGTGGAAGAAGGAGGCCCTTCTTGAGGTTAATAGCTCTCTTTTGTCTTTGTATAACTCTATTGGTGATCTTACCTTTTCTGTTACCTTCACCTCCCGAACTGTTAAATCTACAAACGAGAGCGTAGTTACTGGGAAAGCAACTAATTATGCTACTCCCGGAAGCTATGATATTGAGGTGGTTCAGCTTGCTTATGGGGAAAGACTAAGCGGGAGTTACTTTTCTGATCCAAGTGCTCCCATAGGTACCGGCTCAGGGACAGGAAGTCACACGTTTTATATCAATGGTGTGGCTATTACAGTGAGCGATGCTTACACTTTAAATGAGGTTAGGGATGCTATAAACTCTGTGACCAACCAAACCAAAGTTAAGGCTTATATTATCGGAGGGAAGCTTGTTTTGGAGAATATCAATACAGGGAGCTCTGCCGGTATAACGCTTATCGATTCGGGAAGCGTCTCTGGCGGTGCCGATTCAAGCGAGGTGTTGGAATCCCTAGGTATTTTAAACGATGCTAAGGAGAAGATTAATGTTCTTCAGATCGCTCAAGATGCGATCGTTAAAGTTAATGGAGTTGCTATAACTTCTTCTACCAATACTGTTAGGAATGCTATTCCAGAGATAACCTTAAGCCTCCAAAGTGTAGGGAATGCTCGACTTAGTGTTACTTATAACGTTGATAAGGCTGTCGAAGCTATGAAAAAGTTTGTTGAGAAGTATAACGAGACAGTTGATCTTTTAAGTAAGTATCTCACTGAAAGGGTTGTTGTGGATCCCCAGACTGATGAGGAAAAAAAGCAAGGGATACTTAGGGAAGAAACGAGCTTAAGGCTTTTGTATTACAGATTGAGAGACGAAATAACGAGGAAAGTCCCTGGAGTTCCAGGATTAGAGATAGTAAGCCAAGTAGGATTAACAACAGGCTCGTGGAGTATCGGTTCAGCAGCTATAGAACAGGCTAAGAAGGGACACTTGGAGTTCGACGAAGGCAAGTTTAGAGAGGCTATTGAAAGGGATCCTTTGAAAGTATATAGGCTCTTTGCTGCCGAGGGGCGCTATGTAGAATCGGAGAGTTTAATGGAATACAAGATAGGTAGTCCCATAGGTTTGTGGCACTTTGATGAAAGAGCTGGAAGCACATCCTATGATTACTCTGGTAATGGGCTTAATGCTCAAGTTGTAGGAGCCTCGAGATCTCTTGAAGGAGGAAATTATGCTCTATACTTTAATGGTGTTTCAGATTATGTCAGTATAGCTTCAAACCCATTGCTTGATATAACTGATTCCTTGACGCTTGAGGCTTGGATAAAGCCCACAAGTACAAGTGGGCTTCAAACCATTCTCGTTAAAGGTGATGATTTGGGTACAAATTATGGTTTAAGGCTTAATGGAAGTGAGCTCGAATTCTTTTATGTTGATTCTGTTGGCACAGAGCATGTTTATAGAACCTCTTTAGCTCAGATAAGTAGCGGAAACTGGTATCATTTAGCTGTAAGTTTTAAATTTGGGGATGGGAACTCTATAAGTGTTAGGATAAATAATGCTTTGGTTTCGGGAAGCTGGGTAGTTGGAGATGGAGGCGGCTCAGCACAAGTTAACTCTCGAAGCTTAACTGTGGGTTCTGCTAATAATTATTCTGAAAGAAATCCGTTTAATGGTATAATAGATGAGGTAGCGGTTTATAATTCCATTTTAAGCGGATCTCAGATTGCGGAAAGATACGCTGCCTCAAGAAGGACAGTTTATCGTTTAAGTGTAACGCCTGTGTCTATGGAGCAACCGCCAAGCGTGAGAGTTGGGGGTAATAGCTACTCTCTTGTGGCTGGTGTACCAGGCATGGGTGAGTTTAGCTTAAGCTACTCTACAGGTAGGGTTCTTTTGGGAAATGCTCCTTCACCGGGGGTTAATGTCACTGCAAGCTATGTGGGAGATGCTGAAAACAAAGATTACTGGGGAGTAGCTAGGAGGATAAAAGATATACTCTATAATTACACAAGGTGGGGCGGTATTATACTTTCTACAGCTGGGACTGGTGGTACTATAGATCAGCAGCTTAATCGCCTTGAAAAGGAAAAAGCTGATATGGAGGCAAGATTGGCTGAGAAGGAAAGTTCCCTCTGGAATAGATTCATAGCCCTTGAGGAAGCCTTGAGCAAATTGCAAAGCCAAAGCAATTGGCTTTCAGCCTATTTAGCGAGCTTAAGTGGATCAAAATAGATATAGATTAAAAGGAGGAAGTTATATGGTTAAAGTCTTCGTCGATGAGGAAGAGAGAATAGACCTTGAGGATATGGAGGTTGGTGAGGTTGTCTCTAAGGTTGAAGAGGAGCTTAAAAGAAGCGGTAGAGTAATAACGAGGGTGGAGTTGGATGGAAAGCCTCTCGGTGAAAGAAAGCTTGAGGAGGTTGATGTAAGTAAAGTTAAAGAGATATCCTTTTTTAGCAAAAGTGTAGTGGAGCTTGTTAGGGAATCTTTGACTGATCTTCAGGTTTACTTGCCTCGGCTTGCAGGAGGATTAAAGGATATAGCTTCTTTATTTAGAGTGGGAGAGTTTAAAAAAGCCTTAATGCTTCTTCCTAAGGCTGTTGAAGGGATCGGTTGGCTGATAAAGGTCTTTGAATATACCGCTCTTTTACTTGGGGTTGAATGGAAGAAGGTAGAAGGTATTGATTTTGAAACGGAGAGAGATTTGGTAATAACCAGGTTGGGGGAAGTTTCTAAGGCTCTTGAGGACAGGGATTTTATAAGGCTTTCGGATCTTCTGGCTTATGAAGTAGCTCCAACGGTTGAGGAGTGGGGCAAGCTAACCGATTACCTTTTATCCTTGGCTCGACAATTGCGTCATTGAAGTTATGGTTAGGGCGGCCTTCATAGATAGAGATGGTACTATTCTTGACAATATGGGATATCTTAATCATCCTGAACGCGTTAAACTATTAGATAGAGTAGCTCTTGGTATAAAGCTTCTTAGAGAAGCAGGGTGGAAAATAGTAGTCGTTACTAATCAGGGTGGCATAGAGAGAGGATACTATACGCATGATATCTTACACCTTGTGAATATGCGAATGCTTGAGCTTTTATGGAGAGAGGGAGCTATTATAGATGCCTTGTATTATTCTCCCTTTGTTAGTAATGCTCCTTGCAAGAAGCCCAATCCAGGAATGATAGAAAGGGCTGTTAGGGAGTTAGGTATAGATTTAAGGAGCTCCTTTGTGGTAGGGGATCAACTTATGGATCTTGAACTTGCTAACCGTGTTGGTTGTGCGGGAATTTTTGTTTTAACGGGCTTTGGTTTAGGTTTTTATGATTATATGAGAGAAAAGGTAGAAGCATTAAATCCCTTATTCATAGGGAGAGATCTTTTAGAGGTTGCCGAATGGGTGGTAAATGGTGAAGGTTCTAATTACTTCAGCTTCAAGAAAGGTGGTGTTGGTTAGAAGCTTTAAGCAGTATGCGATAGTTTATGCTACTGATATAGATTCCCTTTCACCGGCCATCTATGTGGCTGATTTTTTTTACAAAGCCCCTTTGACTCTATCTCCGGAGTTTCCCAAATTTGTGTTAGACCTCGTTAAGAGAGAAAAAATAGATTTGGTTGTACCAACGACTGATGATGATCTTTTGGTTATAGCCTCAATCAGAGAGGCTCTATTTGAAGAAGGTGTATTCCCCTTGGTTTCCCCATTAGATGTAGTTCTGACTTGCAATGATAAGCTTAAGACCCTCTTTTTCTTTAAAAAGAACGGTATTCCCACTCCAGACACCTTTACCCTTGATGAGTTTAAAAGAGGATATACTTTGCCCTTTAAGGCCATGTTTAAGAAGAGGTTTGGTAGAGGAAGTAGGGGTAACTTTTCCCTTAATAAAGGAGAGGTTATTCCCGAAAGTATAAGTGAGGATTACCTCATTCAGAGGTACATAGAAGGTAGGGAGTATACCATAGATGCCTTTGTTGACCTTGAGGGTAAGGTGATATCGGTGGTTCCAAGGGAGAGGATTTTGGTGAGTGATGGGGTTTCTATAAGGGGAAGAACAGTTAGAAGTTCAGAGCTGATATCCTGGGGTAGAAAAATATGTGAGATTCTTAGGCCATTAGGTCCAGTTAATATTCAATGCATATGGGGAGAAGAGGGGCTTTTCTTCATAGAGATAAATCCCCGTTTTTCGGGAGGGATAGCCTTAACGTTAGCTTCAGGTGCTAATTTCGTCAAATGGAGTTTAGACTTGGCGTGTGGAAAGAAACTGTCTCCTTTTTACGATTTTGAAGAGCTTTACATGAGCTGTTATAACGATCCTATATTTTTCAAGACTCCCTTAGGAGGGGTTTAATTTGAGGATAGTGGGATTAGTTCAGGCCAGGATGGGGTCAAGGCGCTTTCCAGGTAAGGTGCTTGCGGAGCTTGATGGTAAACCTCTTATTCTCTTTTTGCTTGAGAGATTAAGGTTTTCCAGGAGAGTGGATAGCTTTATTATAGCTACCTCAAATCTCCCTGAGGATGATGTTTTGGTTGAGGTTGTAAGGAGAGGAGGTTATCAAGTCTTCAGAGGAGATCCTATAGATGTGCTTGATAGGTTTTATAAGGCTGCTTATTTGTTTGAGGCGGATTACGTAGTAAGGATAACTGCTGATAACCCATTAACTGATCCAGAGCATATGGACGAGGCAGTTATGAGCGCTGTTAATAAAAGGGCTGACTATGTAACCTTTGTTGGTCTTCCTCTTGGAGCCTCTACAGAAGTTATTTCCTTTGGTGCTCTGAAAAGGGCTTATGAGGAGGCAAAATCTCCCTATCAGAGAGAACATGTAACTCCTTATATAAATGAAAACCCTGATAAATTTAAAGTTATATATCTTAAAGCTTTTCCAGATTTTAAGTATGATAGCTTTAGGTTAACTGTAGATTACCCTGAGGATCTTGAGCTTATTAGGGCGATATTTAGGGAAATGAGGGATAAAGTAGATTGGAAGATTGGAGATGTTATTGAGCTTTTAATAGCTAGATCTGAAATAGCCGTCTTGAATAAGCATGTTATTCAGAAGAGCAAATTTGAAGTAGATGAGAGGTGGAATAATAAGAATGGTTAGAGTTGGCAGGAAGTTCATAGGTATGGGAGCTCCTTGCTTTGTTATAGCTGAGGCTGGGATAAATCACAATGGTGATGTGGAGCTTGCGAAAGAGCTTATAAGACAGGCCGCAAAAAGCGGCGCTGATGCGGTTAAGTTTCAGATATTTCATGCGGAAAACCTCGTTGAGGAGGGAACACCTGAATTTGAGATGTTTAAGAAGTATGAGCTTCCTGATAGCCTTTGGAAGGAGCTTGCTTACCTTGCTGAGAAGGAGGGCATTATCTTTATGGCTACTCCCTTTGATCTTGAGGCTGTGAGGATAATGGAGGATATAGGTGCTTTGGCTTACAAAATAGCTTCGGGAGATATAACTAACTTTGAGCTTATAAGTCATGTGGCTAGGAAGTGGAAACCGGTATTTCTATCTACCGGTGGGGCTACTATTGAGGAGGTAGCGTCTGCTGTAGATTGTGTGTATGGAGAGGAAAACGACAGAGTAATACTTCTTCACTGTGTTTCTTGTTATCCTGCTCCTCAGGAGGAGTTGAATTTAAGGGCTATTAATGACCTCTGGAGGCACTTTTATCTTCCTGTTGGTTTTTCTGATCATAGCATAGGTATAGAGGCAGCTTTGGTTGCTGTCTCCATGGGAGCTGTAGCTATAGAGAAGCATTTTACTTTAGATAAGTCTTTACAAGGACCTGATCATATTCACTCTTTAACTCCTGATGAGCTTGCTGATATGGTTAACAAGATAAGGAAGATAGAGAAGATGTTTGGAAGCGGTAGAAAAGAGCCTTTACCATGCGAATCGGAGGTAAGAACAAAGGGGAGGAGAGGAATCAAAGCCGCTATAGATATACCGAGAGGAACGATTATAGAAAGGAGGATGTTATCTTTAGTTAGACCTAAGAGGGGGATAGGCGTAGAGGATCTTAAAAATGTTTTAGGTAAAAAGGCTAAAAGGAATATCATGAAGGGAGAGGATCTCCGTTGGGAGGATCTAAGCTAATGAGTGTTCCCTTCTTTAAGCCATCTATTGGGAATGAAGAGATAGAAAGCGTAGCTGAGGTCTTAAGGAGCGGATGGCTGACTAAGGGTAGGCTAACTGAGAAGTTTGAGGAAAGTTGTAAGAGCTTCCTTTCGGCTTCCGATTGCCTTGCAGTTTCCTCTGGGACCGCTGGTCTTCATCTTGCGCTTTTGTCTTTAGGTTTAAAGCCTGGAGACGAAGTTATAACAACTTCCTTAACTCATGTAGCTACAGTTCAAGCGATACTTTATGTAGGTGCCAAACCGGTATTTGCTGATATAGACCCTGAGACGATGAATCTCTCTCCTCAAGAGGTCTTAAAGAGGATAACACGCAAAACCAAGGCTATTCTTCCCGTTCATTTTGCAGGGCACCCTTGTGATATGGATGAGTTTAAGAATATAGCGAAAGATTATAATATTCGTATCGTTGAAGATGCTGCTCATGCCTTTGGTGCTTCATATAATGGAAGAATGATAGGGAGCGATAGTTTAAGTGACATAACGGTTTTTAGCTTCTATCCAAACAAGCCCATAACTACTGGAGAGGGAGGTTTGGTATGTGGAAGTAAAGAGGTAATAGGAAGGCTTAGAGTTATATCTCATCACGGTATAGTTTACCCTATAAATGGCAGGCTGTGGAAGTATGATGCTCTTGAGCTTGGATATAAATATAACTTTACTGATATTCAAGCTGCTATAGGATTGGTTCAGCTGTCTAAGGCTAAGGATCTCCTCTTAAAAAGGAAAAAGTGGTTTGAGCTTTATAATGAAGCTTTCAAAGATGAGGAGGCTTTGATAAAACCTGTTGTTAAGAAATACGCCTTTCCTTCATATTATATATATCCTTTAAGGCTTAATTTAGAAGCTTTAAGGTGTTCTCGTGATGAGTTTGCTCTTTCTCTTGAGAAGGAGGGAGTGGGGATAAGCGTTCACTATTCCCCACCGGTTCATCTTCACTCTTATTACCTTAGAACCCTTGGTGTTAAGGAGAGCTTCTTACCTATTACAGAGGAGGCCTCAAAAAGCGAAATAAGCCTTCCCCTTTATCCTGATATGACTGAGGAAGAGTTTGATTTCGTCGTAGACAAGGTGTTTAAGCTTCTTAAGGTGTTTAAGAGGTGAACAGCTTTGATTCTTGAGAAGATAGAGGGCGTTTTAAAGAGTGAAAACCTTAAAAAAGGCTTTCCAAGTTACACGATTAAGGGAAGGTGGTGGTTTAAACCCTTTGACCATCCGGATTTTTGGGATTTGGGCTTTTTCGTTGGGTTGCTCATTAAAATCGAAGATTTTAGAGATATAGGGCTTAGTCTTCTTAAGAGGCTTGAAGAGAGGGAGTATCCTTTAAATCATAATTTAGGTTTTTTGGTTTATAGCTCTTTCGCCCCAGCTTATATAGTAACAGGCTCTAAGAGGATAAGAGACAGAATAGAGGTTGAAGCTAAGAGATTAGCATCGCTTTTTGATAAAAGCTTGGGTTTCATCCCAATGGATTACCCTAGGAGTAGTAGTATAGCTATTGATACTTTAGCCTCTATTGAGATGCTTTGGTGGGCTTCAAAGGAGTTCAGAAATGAGGAGCTTTTTGAGATTGCGAGGAAGCATGCTTTAAGCTCCTTAAGGTTTCTTTTAAGAGATGATGGTTCAACTATTCATATATATTCTATGAGTGAAGGCCCTATTAAAGGACAAGGTTTAAGCTCCTTAAGCTGTTGGTCGAGAGGGGCTGCATGGGGAGCTCTCGGTTTCTTAAGAGCCTATGAGGAAACTGGGGAGGCTGTATTTAATGAAGCTTGTAAGAGGATATTAAGGTTTGCCAGAAGAAACGTGGATGAAGATGGCGTTCCTCCATGGGATTTCTGTGATAGATATGGTCCTAAGGATACATCGGCAGGTGCCATATTCTTGAAAGTTTTATCCTCTTTTGATAGGGAGTTCTCGACTTGGAGAAGCTGCTTGCTTAAGACCCTTTCCCTTAAGTATGTTGCTAGGGAGAGAGACTGGGAAGGGCTTCTTAAGGGAGGCTGTTATCATTATCACTGGAAGAAAGGTATAAATGAAAGTTTAATTTGGGGAGATTTCTTCGCTTTAGATATCTTCAGATCTATGGTATAATATCCTTATGAAGGGGACTTCCCTCAAGAAGGGTCTTTTCATTTTCCTTCTTATAACTTTTACTACTGCCTTTTTTGTGATTTTCTTTACGATAAGTAAAGAGACGATTAGTGCTCTCTTTAAGCTGAATAAGTTATCCCTTTTGTTGGCTTTCTCCTGTATATTTGCCTCTTGGACTTTTGAGTTTCTAAGGTTTAGAGAGCTTATACGTGCTGCAGGCTGGGATATAAGCTTTCTTGATGGTTTAGTGCTTGTATGGATAAACTATTTCGGCTGTGCTGTTACTCCTCTTCAAAGTGGTGGAGGGCCATTTCAGATATATGTCCTCTATAGGAAAAACGTTCCCATCGGTATAGGCTTTGCTGTTACTCTCATAAGAACCTTAATAACGCTTATAATACTTAGCTTTGCAGGTCCTATAATAATATTTGCTCATCCCGAAATGACTGAAAATGCCCTTTTAAAGGGAATGATGATATATGTTTCCGTTTTCCTTGTTGGCGTTTCTATTCTTATCTTTATAAGCCTGAAGAGGGTTGAGCTAATAAGGAAGATAGCGATGTGGGTGGTTCTTTTCCTTCATAGGTTAGGGCTTTTTAGAAAGGTTGGGCCTAGGTATGTGATAAGACGGATTAATAAGGAGATAGAGCTTTATAATGATAACTTTAGGGTTCTTATCGGGAAAGGTAAGAGGCATCTTGCATTAGCTATAGCTTATAGCTTCTTACAGCTTCTTGCTCACTTTCTTGCCCTTCCCTCAGTGATGTGGGGAATGGGTTTAAGCTTTGAATTGGATAAGGTTCTGATGATTCAAGCGGTTTTCTTATTTATACTCTATTTCGTTCCTACACCTGGCGGGAGCGGTGTGGCAGAGGGTGGAGCTGCTATATTATTCCGTTACGTAATGCCTGCACATATGGCTGGCGTTATGGCTGTCTTGTGGAGGTTTTTCACGGATTATATACCTATAATACTTGGAGGTATAGTTACGCTTAAGATATTTGGCCTTAGAACCCTTGAAGAGGTGATGAAGCCTGGGGAGGAAGGGCTTCAATGAAGCTAGTTATGAGATCTATTACTATCCTTTCCCTTTTAGTTTTCTTATTCTGAGGCTTTCTTTAAGAGGTTTGTTCTCCTCTTCTTTTTCCTCTTCTCCTTTAGGGAGTGTTTTACCTCGAGGTTGGCTTAAAAAGGTTCTCGAGGATTATCTTTCGGGTAAAGATAAGAGTCTCTCTTATCCTCTTGATTTTACTGGGGTTTCATTGAAGCTCTTTCCTATATACTCCCTATTGTTGAAGATCCCACCTGGAAGGACTATATCTTATGGAGAGCTTGCTCGTCAAGCCTGTACGTCTCCACGTGCTGTAGGTACAGCTATGAGACTTAATAGACATGTTCTTTTCATTCCCTGTCATAGGGTTGTTAAAAGTGATGGCAGTTTGGGAGGTTTTTCATGTGGTATTGAGGTTAAACGCTGGCTTATAGCGCATGAGCTTGACAAAATTTGACTTTCGTGCTAATTTTTATGATTGCTATTAGCACTCTAAGTGTTGGAGTGCTAAAGAGGGTGGGGGAGATGTTGACTGAAAGACAAAAGAAGATACTTATTGCGCTTGTTAAGGATTATATAGAGAGTGCGGAGCCGGTAGGGTCGAGGACTCTGTCGAAGAAGTACTTTCCTACGTTAAGTCCCGCTACGATTAGAAATGAGATAGCGGATCTTGAGGAGATGGGATTTTTCTATCAGCCTCACACTTCTGCTGGTAGGGTGCCTACTAACAGAGCTTATAGATATTATGTCAATGCCATATTAAGTGGAGAGGAAGAGCTTTCTATAGATGAGCATCTTTTTATGGATTTCGTTAACAAGACTAAAGAAGAGGTAGAGTTGCTTTTAAGGAGAATTGGTAAGCTTCTATCAAAGGCTACAGATTACTTAAGCGTTGTAGTTGCCTTAAGGTCGAGGGAAAGCACTATAAGGAAGATCGAACTTGTGAGACTGGATTCTATGCATGCTATGATGATAATAGTGACAGAGGGAGGCTGGGTTCACCATAAGGTTATATCTCTCCAGGAGAATATAAGTGCTGAGGAGCTTGAAGAGCTTGGGAGATATATAAATGAAAAGCTAAGTGGTAGAACATTGGGTAGTCTTAATGAAGCGCTTTTGAGGGAAATTATTAAGAGGCTTGAGGAATACAGAACTATTTGCGTTGAAACTGTTCAAGCTCTTAGAGAGATTAAAGAAAAGATCGAGAGTAAGGTTTATCTGGAGGGTAGAACCAATATACTTAAGCTTCCTGAATTTAAAGATGTAGAGAAGATGAGGATAATTCTTGAGGTCTTAGAAGAAGAAGATTTTATGGCTAAAATGCTTACCGAGCTTTCTAGAGAGAAGAATATAAGCGTAATAATAGGGGAAGAAAACCCGGTAGAAAAGATGAGGGATTGTAGCTTGGTTACGGCTAGCTATAATTTGGGCGGTAAGATAATGGGAGTTTTAGGTATAATTGGTCCCACTCGTATGGATTACAAGAAAGTTATATCTATTATGAAGGCTATGACTCAGGTTTTCGAATCAAGTTAAGGAGGGGGTCTTAGTTAAAAAATGAAATCTCTTCGTAAAAGACCGAGTAAAAAAGAATATAAAAAGCTTCTAGAGAGGATTAAAGAAGCAGAAGAGGAAAAGCTTGAGTTAAGGAAGCTTATAGATAGCTATAGGAATATGTTAGCAAAGATGCAGATAGATTTTGATAGTTTTAGAAAGCGTGTTGAAAGGGATAAGGAGATCGAGCGTGCTATGGCTTCCGAAAGAATAATAAGGGAGATTCTTCCTGTGCTTGATAACCTTGAGCATGCTGCTAATGCTAGCCTTGATTCTAATGGTAACGCTAGCATAGCTAATGGTATAAAGATGATCTTAAGACAGCTTTTAAACGTCCTTGCTAAAGAAGGGCTTGAGGTTGTACCTACTGTGGGAAGCGAGTTTGATCCCTCTATTCATGAAGCGGTTGAAGTTATTCCTATTGACAGTGATGAAGAGGATGGAAAAGTGATTTTGGAGGTTAGAAAAGGATACACTTTGGGTGGCAGGGTTATAAGGCCTGCCTTAGTAAAAGTTGGGAAAAAGGGGTGATGGGGAATGGTAAGCAAAGAAAAAGTTGTTGGAATTGACCTTGGAACTACTAACTCAGTTATAGCTGTAGTCGAGGGCGGTCAGCCCATAGTTATACCTAATGCAGAAGGGAGTAGGTTAACCCCTTCAGTTGTTGCCTTTACAAAAGATGGGCAACGACTTGTGGGGCAGCTTGCTAAAAGGCAAGCTATAGTTAATCCTGAAAGGACAATAGTTTCCATAAAGCGTAAAATGGGGACAGACTATAAGGTGGTCATCGACGGAAAAGCCTATACTCCACAGGAGATCTCAGCTATGATACTTCAGAAGCTTAAGCAGGATGCGGAAGCTTACCTTGGTGTTCCCATTAGAAAGGCGGTCATAACTGTTCCTGCCTACTTCACTGATGCTCAGAGACAAGCTACAAAAGATGCAGGCGTTATAGCTGGTCTTGAGGTTTTAAGAATAATAAACGAGCCGACAGCCTCTGCTTTAGCCTATGGTCTTGACAAGCAAGGGGAACAGACGATACTCGTTTTCGACCTAGGTGGTGGTACCTTTGATGTATCCATACTTGAGGTTGGGGATGGGGTGTTCGAGGTTAAAGCTACATGTGGGGATAACCATCTTGGTGGAGATGACTGGGATCAAAAGATAATTGACTGGCTTGTTAGCGAATTTAGAAGGGAAACCGGTATAGACCTTAGAAATGATAGAATGGCTATGCAGAGGTTAAAGGAAGCTGCTGAAAAGGCTAAGATCGAGCTTTCCTCTATGGTGGAAACCATAATAAGCTTACCTTTTATTTCAGCTGACCATACTGGACCGAAGCACCTTGAAAGAACTTTAACAAGGGCAAAATTCGAGGAAATGACGCATGATCTCGTTGAGAGGCTTGTTGGCCCCACTTTGAGGGCCTTAGAGGACGCGAAGCTTTCTCCTTCTGATATAAGTAAGGTTCTTTTGGTTGGTGGTTCTACGAGGATGCCTATGGTTCAGAGAAAGGTTAAGGAGCTTTTGGGTAAGGATCCTTCTAAGGAGATTAACCCTGATGAGTGTGTTGCTATAGGTGCTGCGATACAGGCTGCCATACTTGCTGGGGAAGTTAGAGATGTCGTCTTGGTGGATGTAACTCCGTTGTCGCTCGGTATAGAGACCTTAGGTGGAGTTTTCACTAAGATAATAGAGAGGAATACTCCCATACCTGTTTCTAAAAGTCAGATCTTTACTACGGCTGTCGATAATCAGACTTCTGTTGAGATACATGTTCTTCAAGGAGAGCGTCCAATGGCTGCTGATAATGTCACCCTAGGTAGGTTTATTTTAAGTGGCATACCTCCTGCACCAAGAGGTGTTCCACAGATTGAAGTAACCTTTAACATCGACGTTAACGGTATACTTCAGGTTTCTGCAAAAGATCTTGCTACAGGGAAGCAACAGGCGATAACCATAAAGTCTACCAGGCTTTCTGAAGCTGAGATAGAGAGGATGAGGAAAGAGGCCGATCTTTACGCTGAGGAGGATAGAAAGAAGAAGGAGCTCGCCGAGGCCCGAAATCAGGCGGATAGTCTTATTTATTCCACGGAGAGGACCATGCGCGATTTCCAAGATAAAATCACAAGTGCTGAAAAAGAGGAACTTAATAAGGCAATAGAGGAGCTTCGTTCTAAGATGAGCGGTAACGATATAAATGCTATAAAGAAGGCTACAGAGGAGCTAACTAATAAGCTTCATAAGGTTACTTCAAGGCTTTACGCTAGTGGTGCCCAAGCTCATGGTTCTCAGGGATCTCCTGGAGCCGGAAGCTCAGGTAGCACTATGGATGCTAACTTCAGGGAGGCAAGTGGTGGTAGTAAGTAATGAGGGATTATTACGAGATATTGGGTGTTCCTCGAAATGCATCGCAAGAGGAGATAAAAAAGGCCTATAGGAGGTTAGTTAGGCAGTATCATCCGGATTTGAATAAAGATAATCCGGAGGCGGAGAAGAAATTTAAGGAGATAAATGAAGCTTATGAGGTTTTAAGTGATCCAGAGAAAAGGGCTAAATATGACCAGTATGGTAGGGTTGATGGAGACTTTAGGCCGCCTCCGGGTGGTGGCTTTGATTTCGATTTTGGTAGAGGTTTTGATTTTGGCTTTGATCCGTTTGAAGATATATTTGAAAGGTTCTTTGGAGGGAGTTTTAGGAGAAGGGCTGAAGATCTGGGTCCTAAAAGAGGAGCAGATCTTGAAATGCCTCTCGAAATTACCTTAGAGGAGGCCTTTAGGGGAGGGGAAAAGGAGATAAGTGTTCCAAGGTGGAAGGTGTGTTCTGCATGCGGAGGAACAGGAGCTGCACCGGGTACCTCCCCAAGAGGTTGCCCCTATTGTCGTGGTACAGGTAGAGTAGAGGAGCGACGCTCAAGTATATTTGGTGAGTTTATAAGTGTTAGAACATGCTCTAATTGTGGTGGTAAAGGTACTATTATAGATAAAGTTTGCTCTAGCTGTAATGGTAGCGGTAGGATAAGGGAATGGAGAAAAATAATAGTGAATATACCAAGAGGTGTAGAAACTGGAACCCGCTTGAGAATAGCTGGAGAAGGAGAACTGGGAGAAAGAGGAGGACCTCCAGGTGACCTCTTTTTGGTTATAGATGTTAAGCCTCATCCTCAGTTTGAGAGGAGAGGGCGTGATCTTTACTATAAGCTTAAGCTTTCTTTCCCTGAGCTTGCTCTCGGAGCAGTTGTAGAGATTCCTACCATAGATGGAGATAAGGTCGAGCTTAAGGTGCCACCAGGAACGCAGGTAGGAGAAACCTTTAAGATTCCAAAGAGGGGTATGCCTAATATTGATGGTAAAGGTAGAGGGAATATGTTTGTTGAAGTAGGTATGGAGGTACCTTCTAAGCTTACCGAAAGGCAGAAAGACTTGCTCCGTGAGTTTGCTAAAGAGAGCGGGATAAAAATAGAGGAAAACATGGGATTCTTTCAGAGGTTTAAGAAGGGGTTTGGTTAATGAGATGGTATTATCTTGATGTTTACGGTGAAAGCGAAAATGAGCTTTTCGAAAAAGTGGCATCGATGGGTTTAGAAGGGGTGGGCTTCCCATGTGAAGGGAAAGCCCACCTTAGAGTTTATTTTTACTCTTCTGGGGAAAGAGATAGGGTAGCAGAGCTACTAAAAAGCTCTTTTCAAGTTGAGTTTGGTGAGGAGGATGACAAAGATTGGGTTCGTCAGGTAGAAGAGGGTTATGAGCCAGTTAGAGCTGGAAGGTTTGTAGTGGTCCCCTCAAGTTTAACTCCTATAGTGATAAAGCCTGGCATGGCTTTTGGAACAGGGTATCACTCTTCTACAAGGATAGCGCTTAAGCTTATAGATAATGAAGTAGATAAGGTTGAGGGATTGTCTGTGGATATAGGTTGTGGAAGCGGTATACTTACTATAGCCCTTTATAAAAAGGGAATTAAGCCTATATTGGCCATAGATAATGATCTGCTGGCTTTGAGAGAAACAAGGGAAAACTTGAAAAGAAATGGGATAGAGGATGGTGTTCTTATCGTAGGTGGAGACATATTAAGCTTCGTTAGGGAGAATGTCAAGTTTAGCTTAGTTGTTGCGAATCTGGTTATGCCACTTTTTGAAGTTTGTCTAGGTGAAATAACTCAGTATATCGAAAAGGGAGGGCTTTTCATAGCTTCAGGGGTTTCTATCGCGGAGAAGGCCCCTTTCTTGAAGCTTCTTGAGCATTATTCTTTTAAGATAAAGGCCTTATTGGAGGAGGATGGGTGGATTGGAGCGGCGGCGGTTTTTTGCTGACTTAAAGGAGAATTTTGCTATAGTTAAGGGAGAAGAGGCATACCATCTTTCGGTTGTACTGAGGCTTAAAAGGGGGGATGAGGTTGAACTTTTAACCTCTCAGGGTATATGGATAGGGAAGGTAGAAGAGATTTCAAGAGATGAAGTTAAGGTTTCACTGATTAGCAGGAAGGAGATAGAGCCTCTACCTTTTGAGGCGATCCTCTTTCAAGGGGTAACAAAAGGAAAAAGGATAGATTGGCTTCTTCAGAAGGCTGCAGAGCTCGGTTGTAAGGCTTTTTATCCGATGATAACCAGGTATACAGTTGTTAATGATGTGGGAGACGAGAAGCTTAAAAGGTGGAGAAAGATATCCCAGGAAGTCTCTAAGCAGTGCGGAAGGCCCGATGTTATGGAGGTTAAGGAGCCTATAAGCTTTGATGACGCTATAAAGTTGTCTGGAGAAATAGGAGGATTAAAAATAGCTCCCTGTTTAAGGGGAGAGCCTGTCCCCTTAAGAGAGATTCTCTTGAAGGAAAGAAATAAAAGGATTTTATTTTTCATAGGACCAGAAGGTGGTTTTTCTCCTCAAGAGGTACTCTCCTTAATGTCCTCTGGATTTAAGACTGTTACCTTAGGTCCTTATATATTAAAGAGTGAAACTGCTTCTTTAATGGTGTTAAGTACCCTTTTAGCCTTATGGGGTTAATATGAAAGCGTATCTATTCTATTTGGGATGTAGGGTAAACCAAGCTGAGATAGAGGGAATAGCATCAAAATTAAAAGAAAAAGGTTATGAGGTGGTTTCCTCTCCAGAAGAGGCCGACCTCATAGTAGTTAATACTTGTGCTGTCACTAAGGAGGCTGAAAGAAAAAGTAGACAGTGTATAAGGAAATTAAGGAGGCTTAATCCTAAGGCTGAGATAGTTGTTACCGGTTGCTATGTTGAACTTGTTGGGGATAAAGTATTAGAGCTTGGAGCAGATCGAACCTTTAACAATGAGGAAAAATATAAGGTCATTGAAGGGAATGATAAAGGCAGATTTTTCTCCATATCTCAAGGCCTATTCTATCACTCAAGGCCGTTTGTAAAAGTTCAGGATGGTTGTGATGCTAACTGTAGCTATTGCCTAATAAGGGCTCTTAGAGGGAGAAGCGTTTCTCGTCCTATTGAGGAAGTGATTTACGAAGTTAAAGGGCTTATCTCCCTAGGCTATGATGAGGTGACCATAGTCGGAGTTCATCTTGGTAGTTACGGTAGGGATATAGGAAGCAGTTTGAGAGAGCTCCTTGAAAGACTTCTTTCTCTTAATGGTTTAAAGCTTCTTAGGCTTGGTTCCGTTGAGCCTTTCGATTTGGGAGATGATTTTTTAGAGCTTTATAAAAGGTTTGATAACCTTGCTCCTCATCTTCATCTTCCTCTTCAAAGCGGTAGTAATAGGGTACTTTCTCTCATGAGAAGACCTTATACTCTTGAAAGGTATCTTGAGCTTGTCTTTAAACTTAGAGAAATAAGGGATGACTTTAATGTTACCACAGATATAATGATAGGTTTTCCTACGGAGACTGATGAGGATTTTCTAATGACCTTAAAAGCTATTGAAGAGGCTAATTTTGGTAGAGTTCACATATTTACTTACTCTCCAAGGCCTGGAACGGATGCTTTTAATCTACCAAGTCTTCCAAGTAAGATTGTAGAGGAGAGATTAAATGCTGTTAAAGAAAAAGCTTTGGAAAGCGCTCTTAAGTTTAATCAGCGATTTCTTGGAAAGGTCTTGGAGGCCTTTGCCTTGGAAGATGGAAGCGCCCTTTTACCTCATTATGTTGAGCTTTCTATTGTGGGGGAACCTCCTAAAGGGCGCTGGATTAAAGCCTTCATTGAGAAGGCAACCTCCTTCGGCCTTTATGGTAGGGTTTTATGAGATTTTGTGCTAAAATAGCTTTAGTTAAGCTTGATTAAGAGGGGTTGTTGGGGAGGGAACTTCTGATGGATGCTTATGACTTTAGGGCTATAGAAGCTAAATGGCAAAAATATTGGGAGGAGAATAAGGTTTTTAGATGCGAAAGAGATGTGTCGAAGAGAAAATATTATGTTTTGGAGATGTTTCCCTATCCTTCCGGAGCTCTTCATATGGGGCATTTGAGAAATTACGCTATAGGGGACGTAGTAGCTAGATTTCTAAGGATGAATGGTTACAATGTGCTTCATCCAATGGGATGGGATGCTTTTGGACTTCCTGCGGAAAACGCCGCTTTAAAATCTGGTGTTCATCCCAATGATTGGACTTGGAGAAATATAAATCATATGAGAAAGCAGCTTAAGGAGATGGGGGCGAGCTATGACTGGGATAGGGAAGTGGCTACCTGTTCACCGGATTACTACAAGTGGACGCAATGGTTATTTTTACTCTTTTTCAAGAAAGGCTTAGCTTATAAGAAAGAAGCGCCTGTTAACTGGTGTCCGAGCTGTAAAACGGTTTTAGCTAATGAGCAGGTTGAAGGAGGAAGATGTTGGAGATGCGACTCTCTAGTTCAAAAGAGGAAGCTTAATCAGTGGTTCCTTAAGATAACGGCCTATGCTGATGAGCTTTTGGAGTCTTTGGACAAACTTGAAGGTTGGCCGGAGAAGGTAAAGATAATGCAGAAAAACTGGATAGGTAAAAGTTGGGGAACGGAGACTTTCTTTGAGATAGAGGATCTTAATGTAAAGGTTCCAATATTTACTACAAGGATAGATACGATTTATGGGGCTACTTTCTTGGCTTTAGCTCCTGAGCATACTATAGTGGATGAGATAGTAAAGGCTTCTTCTGACGGTCAAAGGATAAGGACTTTCGTTGAAGAGGTTATGAGAGAGAGCGAGATAGAAAGGAGCGCTCTTGGTAGAGAGAAGAAAGGGATATTTACTGGTTTTTATGCCAAGAACCCCTTTAATGGGGAGAGAATTCCCGTTTGGATAGCAGATTATGTCCTTATGGAATATGGAACTGGAGCTATAATGGGTGTTCCGGCTCATGATCAGAGAGATTTTGAGTTTGCTAAGCAGTACGGCCTTCCGATAAGGGTTGTTATAAGGCCCTTCGATAGGGATCTTCCTAATGAGCTTGGGGAAGCTTACGAAGGCGATGGAATTATGATCAATTCTGGTCCATGGACCGGTCTTCCTAATAAGGAGGGTATCGAGAGGATGACCCAGTGGCTGGAAGAACAAGGGCTTGGTATAAGGAAAGTTAACTATAGGTTAAGGGATTGGCTTATCTCAAGACAGAGATATTGGGGTGCTCCTATACCAGTAGTATACTGTGATAGCTGTGGGATAGTTCCTGTACCGGAGAGTGAGTTACCTGTAATCTTGCCTCTTGATGTGAATGTTCTTGAGGGAGGAGCCACTCCTCTTCCTTATCATGAGGAATTTCTTAATACTAAATGTCCGGAGTGCGGTGGCCCTGCTAAAAGGGAGACCGATACTATGGACACATTTATCTGTTCATCCTGGTACTATTTAAGATTTACAAGCCCTTGGACGGATAAGGCCCCCTTCGAAAGGGAAGATGTGGATTATTGGATGCCTGTAGACCAGTATATTGGTGGAGTGGAGCATGCTATACTTCATCTTCTTTATTCGAGGTTCTTTACCAAGTTCCTTGCGGATCAAGGGTTGGTTAAGTTTAGAGAGCCTTTCGAGAAACTCTTAACTCAGGGGATGGTCATAAAGGACGGAGCTAAGATGTCTAAGTCTCTTGGAAATGTGGTTGATCCTGATGAGATAATGAAAAAGTTCGGAGCCGATACGGCGAGGTTATTCATACTCTTTGCCTCTCCACCGGAGAAAGACCTTGAATGGAGCGATAGAGGAGTTGAAGGATGCCACAGGTTCTTAAATAGGGTGTGGAGGCTTGTTAATGAAAGGCTCGAAAAACTAAGGAGTTTATCTTCCGAGCCTATCCCTATTTCTGAGATATCTAGTAAAAGAACCAAGGAGCTTAAGAGAAAGATTCATAAGACTATCCAGAAGGTTACAGAAGACATAAAGGATAGGTTTCATTTCAATACTGCTATAAGCGCTCTTATGGAGCTTTCTAATGAGCTTGGAGATTTTGAGATTCAAAGTGAGGAGGACTTGAGGGTTTTCAAAGAGGGAGTGGAAGCCTTAATAGTTATGCTTTATCCTTTTACTCCGCATATATGTGAGGAGCTATGGTCTAGGCTTGGGCACAGCGAGATCTTAGCTTATCATCCTTGGGTATCACCTGACTCGGAAGCCTTGAAAGATGAGGAAGTTAATGTGGTAATTCAGATAGATGGTAAGGTAAGAGGCAGTATTAAGGTTCCTATAGGTTTAACTGAGGAGGAATTAAAGAGGATAGTCTTTGAGAGCGATATAGTTAAAAGAAGGATAGGGAACAAGAGGGTTGAGAAAGTTGTAATAGTTCCTGAGAAGCTTGTTAATATAGTGACCCATGATCAAGCTTAAGCCAGTATTTCTTTTGGTTTGTAAAGATGACGCTCTCCTTCATAAGTGGATAGAGAAAAACGCTCAAGGGGTGGAAGAAACTTCTTTTCTGGATGGAGGAGAACTTTCCTGGTCCAAACTTTACGAAGAAGGGAGATCTGTCTCTCTGTTCTCTGTGAGGAGGCTTGTCGTTGTTAAGAAAGCTGAGGATATACAGAAAGAGGGAGAGGATCTGTTCTTAAGCTACCTTTCTTATCCTAGCCCTAATGTTTTTTTTCTCTTAACAGCTGAATCTATTCCATCTTCAGGTAAGGTATTTAAGGCACTGGTTCAGAAAAAGCTTTATGCTGAACTTAAAAAGCCTACTGGTAAAGGGTTGTACAAATGGATAGAGGAAGAAGTAGAAAGTTTCGGCAAAAAGATAGAGGAAGAAGCTGTTTTTGTCTTGGCTGAGCGCTTTTCTGAAAACCTTGAGGTTTTAGAATCTGAGATAAAAAAGCTTATTCTTTATGTGGGTGAGAAAAGGGAGATAAAAAAGGAAGACGTTATGGAAGTCGCTTCTACCTTTATCGAGGGATCACCTTTTGAGCTTTTAGATTCTCTATTAAGTAAAGATGGCCTCAAGTTTTTAAAAAGCTTGGAGAGGAGCTTTATTATGAAGGAGCCTCCTGTTAAGATTCTTTCTACTATTGGGAAATATCTGAGAATAATGTTCTTCTTAAAAGCGGATCCCTCCTTGGAGGAAGTAATCCTGAAAGATATGCATCCTTTCTTTGCCAATAAGATTAAAAAAGGGGCGATTCTTTACGCCCCTATGAGTTTATCTATCTCTTATAAGAGGCTAGCGCTTGCAGATGATTTGATTAAAAAGGGAAGGGGAAACCCCTATGATCTTTTGGTTTGGGCAGTTTCCCCTTTATTTATAGAGAGGAAGGAGCCTGAGAAGCAAGAAGTGCCTTAAGTTGGTTTATCTTGTTTGCGAGGCGGGATTTTTTACGAGCTCCATTGTTTCTATGTAAGACGCCTTTTCTAACTGCTTTGTCTATAATGGAAGTAGCTTGAGAAAAGAGATTTTGAGCGAGTTCCAAATTCTTAGCTTCGATTGCGGCTAAAACTTTTTTGATTTCGGTCTTTATCCTGCTTTTCCAGAATCTGTTGTATAACCTATTTCTCTCTGATACTCTAATTTTTTTTGCAGCGGATTTAGTATTTGGCAAACTGGTTTCACCTCCTCTTCGAACGGAATTAATTCTATCATAGAAGTTTTCATTTTAAAAGGGGGAGACTGAATGAAGGAGAATATTTTAGGGCTTCTTATGGAGATTCAAAACAGGGTCCAGAGTGCTTTGGAGGAGGCTTGTAATGAAGTTCACTCTATGTGGGAGAAAGCAAGGGAGGAGCTTCAAAGGCTCTATCTTAGAAGGAAGGAGCTTTCAATAGAGATAGATATGGTTATAAAGGATGTGGATGAAGCTCAGCAGGAGTTTGAGAAGGCCAGGCAGTGGCTTGTGGAAGTTAGGTCGGATTTCTCTAAATATGGAGAGAGGGATATAAAAGAGGCTTATGCGATGGTGGAAAGAAAACAGTTAGAATTTTTAGGGCTCAGGGAAAAAGAGAGAGCTTTGCGTAAGGAAAGGGATTTAATAGATAAAAGGGTAAGAGAGCTAGAGGATCTTGTTGGAAAGATAGATAATCTTTTTAAGAGAATTAGATTAGCTTTTGACCTTTTAGCTGGAAATATGGAAAGGGTTGAAAAAGAACTGCTTGAATTAAAAGGTAGGGCGGAAATGGCTCCGCTTTTGGTTCAGGTTCTTGAGAAGGAAAGAAGGAGGGTTGCAAGAGAGGTACACGATGGTCCTGCTCAGTATCTCGCTAACGCTGTTTTTAGACTTGACATGTGCGAGCATCTCTTAAAAGAGGGTGTGGTTGAGAATGCGCTTAAAGAGATAAATAACCTGAAAGAGATGTTGAAGACTAATCTTTCTGATATCAGAAGATTTATAAGCGATCTTCGACCGATGGTGTTAGAGGATTTGGGTCTTATACCTGCTTTAAGGAAGTATATAGATGATTGGGCTAAGCTTTCTGGGATAAAAGTTGACTTTAGGGTACATGGAGAGGAAAACGATACGGGTGGCAAGGAGATAGAAATAGCCTTATTTAGGATAGTCCAGGAAGCCCTAAGTAACGTTTATAAGCATGCTCAGGCTTCCTCTGTTAGGATAGTCATTGAGGTGGGGAATGACTTTGTGGGAGCTTTAATTCAGGATAATGGTTTGGGGTTTGATTTATATGAAGTTAAGAAATTGAGTGTGGAGAAAGGATCTCTAGGAATTTTTAGTATGGAAGAAAGGGCGAAAGCTTTAAGAGGTACCTTTAAAATATTTACGGAGAAGGGAAAGGGCACTAAGATAGTTGTTAGGATCCCTAAAGGAGGGCTGGGCGTATGATTAAAGTAATGCTTGTCGATGATCATCTTCTTTTGAAGGAAGGTTTAAGGAAGCTTTTTGAAACGGAAGGAGACATAGAGGTAGTTGCTGATGCCTCAACAGGAGAGGAAGCTATAAGGCTCGTTAGGGAGATTGATGTGGATCTTATATTGATGGATATATCTATGCCCGGCCTTGGGGGTATAAAAGCTATAAAAAAGATAAAGGAGATAAAACCGGGAGTGAAAATAATAGTTCTTACCATGCATGATGATGAGGCTTGTAAGATGGAGGCGCTTAGGGCAGGGGCTTCGGAGTATTTAATTAAAGATATCGGTGCCTGCGAGCTTCTTAGAGCTATAAGAAGTGTGTGTGGTTTCTATAAAGAGGAAGACCTCCCGATCTTTACTCCTCGAGAGAAGGAAGTTCTATCTTTAATAATCAAGGGCAAGAAGAACAAGGAAATAGCTAAGGAGCTTGGTTTGAAGGAAAAGACAGTTAGAAACTATGTTTCCAATATACTTCAAAAGCTTGGGGTGAAGGATCGAACTCAAGCTGTGATAATGGTTTTAAGGGAGGGACTTAAAGTTGGAGAAGATAAGGGTGGTTCTAGCAGATGATTTGGAAGATACTAGGAGAAATCTTAAGGTTATGCTATCTTTCAGTAAAGATATAGAAGTGATTGGCGAAGCAAAGGATGGTAGCGAAGCCTTAGCTCTTGTAGAGAGCTTAAGGCCTGATGTGCTTATATTGGATATAAGTATGCCAAGGATGGATGGAATAAGCGTTTTAAAGATTATATCTAAGAGGTTTCCAGGAGTTAGGGTTGTAGCTATATCGTTTCAGGATGATGAGGAATATGAGAAGGCTTTAAAAAAACTTGGAGTTTCATCCTATCTTGTTAAACCGTTTACTATATCTCAGCTTATCGATGCAGTTAAGGTAGCCTTCATAGGGGGTAGAAATTCTTGATAATACTTGGTATAGAGACTTCCTGTGATGAGACTTCCGTTGCTTTAGTAGAAGGTGGTAAAAGGGTTATAAAAAATGTGGTTTTATCTCAAGTTAAAGATCACGCTCCTTACGGTGGGGTTGTTCCTGAGATAGCCTCTAGAAAACACTTAGAGGGACTTCTTCCTCTCATAAGTCAGGTCCTTTCAGGTTTTTCTCCTAAGGATATAGATGGTGTGGCTGTTACCGTCGGTCCAGGACTGATAGGATCTCTTACTATAGGCTTGATGTTTGCTAAGACGCTTGCTTGGATATGGAAAAAGCCCCTTTTAGGGGTGAATCATCTTGAGGCTCACGTTTATGCTTTATTTTTAGAATATCACGAGCTTTCTTTTCCTTTCTTATGTTTGCTTGTTTCAGGTGGTCATACCGAGCTCTTTCTTTTTAAGGATCATGGTGATTTCGAACTTGTTGGGGAAACAAGAGACGATGCTGCTGGTGAGGCTTTTGATAAGGTGGCGAGAATACTTAATTTGCCCTATCCTGGTGGACCAGCTATAGATGAGATCTCTAAAAAGGGGGATCCTTACTTTATCGAATTTCCATATCCTCTTGAAGAAGGACTTGACTTTAGTTTTAGCGGAATAAAAACTGCGGTACGGTTGTTTTGGGAGGAGAACAAAGGCAAGGTAAGGGTTGAAGATGTCGCAGCAAGCTTCCAACGAAAGGTAGTTGAAATCTTGATAGATAAGCTTAAAAAGGGAGCTTTGCTTAAGAGAATAAAAAGGATCGCTTTAGTAGGGGGTGTTGTAGCAAATAGCCTTTTAAGATCGAGACTGAGGGAGCTTCAAGAGGAAGGTTTTGAGGTCTTTTATCCATCTATATCTTTGTGTACTGATAACGCTGCTATGGTTGCCTCAGCTGGGTATTATGAGTTGAAAAGGGAGAGGGTAGCCCCCTTAACTATTACTGCCCATCCTAATTTAAAGATAGGAGAAGATTTTTTGAGATTTTATACATAAAACCCCATAAAATGGCTGATCTTTGGTTTTTATTCTCCGGTTTTGCTTAATTCTTTTGTTGCTTTACTAAGCAAAGGGTCTTATTATTTAGGATGTCGTTAGCACTCCTCATCAATGAGTGCTAATAATAACAGGAGGTTAATAGCGAGGAAGGGGGGATGTAACTATGAAGCTTCGTCCGCTTGGTGACAGAGTGATTGTGAAAGTTTTGGAGACAGAAGAGAAGACTAAAAGTGGTATAGTTCTTCCAGATACCGCTAAGGAGAAGCCCCAACAGGGTGAAATTATCGCTGTTGGAACCGGAAGGATTCTTGATAATGGCCAGAAGGTTCCATTGGAGGTAAAGGTTGGAGATAAGGTTATATTCTCAAAATATGCTGGTACCGAGGTTAAAGTAGAAGGGGAAGAGTTTTTGATTTTAAGCGAAAGAGATATTTTAGCTATTATTGAAAGATAGGGAGGTGATTTTAAATGGCCGCTAAGATAGTTCTCTTTGATGAAGATGCACGCAGAGCCCTTGAAAGAGGGGTTAACAAAGTAGCTGATACTGTTAGGGTTACTCTTGGTCCAAGGGGTAGAAATGTAGTTTTGGAGAAGAAGTTTGGTTCTCCGACGGTTACTAACGATGGAGTAACCATCGCTAAGGAGATAGAGCTTGATGATCCCTTTGAGAACATGGGCGCTCAGCTTGTTAGGGAGGTAGCGAGCAAAACTAACGATGTAGCAGGTGATGGTACAACGACCGCTACCGTTTTGGCTCAGGCTTTAGTTCGTGAAGGTTTGAAGAACGTAGCTGCTGGTGCTAATCCTGTATTCTTGCGTAGGGGTATAGAGAAGGCTGTTGAAACTGTGGTTGAGGAAATAAAGAAGATGGCTGTCCCCGTTAAGGAGAGAACGAAGATAGCTCAGGTTGCTGCTATTTCCGCTAACGATCAGGAGATTGGAAACCTTATAGCTGAGGCTATGGAAAAGGTTGGTCATGAAGGTGTAATTACCGTTGAGGAATCTCAGACCATAGGAACTACCCTTGAGATGGTTGAAGGTCTCCAATTTGATAAAGGGTATATCTCTCCTTATATGATAACTGATGCTGAAAGAATGGAGGCGGTTCTTGAGGAACCATACATCTTGATAAGTGGTAATAAGATATCTAACATCAGGGATTTCTTACCAGTTCTTGAGAAGGTCGTTCAGACTGGAAAGCCATTGCTCGTTATAGCTGAAGACGTAGAGGGAGAGGCTCTGGCTACTTTAATAGTTAACAAGCTTCGTGGGACATTGTTAAGTGTTGCTGTTAAGGCTCCTGCATTTGGTGAGAGAAGAAAGGCTATGCTTCAGGATATAGCGATAGTTACAGGTGGTCAGGTGGTTTCTGAAGAGCTTGGTATCAAGCTTGAGAACGTAACTTTAAATATGCTTGGTAGGGCCAAGAAGGTTAAGGTTGGCAAGGAAGAAACGACCATAATTGGTGGTTATGGTGATCCTGAGGCTATTAAGAAGCGCGCTGCTCAGATAAGGGCAGAATTAGAGCAAGCTACAAGTGAGTACGATAAGGAGAAGTTAAGGGAGAGACTTGCTAAGATACTTGGTGGAGTTGCCGTTATCCAGGTTGGTGCTCCTACTGAGACAGAGCTTAAGGCTAGGAAATACAAGATCGAAGATGCTTTGAATGCTACTAAAGCTGCAGTAGAAGAGGGTATCGTTCCTGGTGGTGGAGTAGCTTATATTAACTCTATACCTGCCGTTGAAAAGCTTATTGAGAAGCTTGAGGGTGACGAGAAGACAGGCGCTATGATAGTTAGAAAAGCCCTTGAGTATCCGATTCGTCAGATAGCTGAGAACGCTGGATTTGACGGCTCTATAATTGTTCAGAAGGTCAGGGAGGCTGACAAGGGAACTGGATTTAACGCTCTCACTGGTAGGCTTGAAAACATGATGGAGGCTGGAATAGTTGATCCTGCGAAAGTCGTTAGGTGTGCTCTTCAGAATGCTGCAAGCATCGCTAGCATGATAATCACTACTGAGTCTCTCGTAGCTGAGAAGCCTGAAAAGGAGAAAAAAACGCCTGAAATGCCCCCCATGGACTAAGAGATAGATTATAAAAGGGGCCCTGGAGGATTTTACCTCCAGGGCCCCTACTTTTTAATTCAATCTGTTATCTTTCTTATCCAATCTCCCACGGCTATGTCCTTTCTTATCCACTTTGTTACCTTTCCAAAGGATATCTTTTCTCTAACCATCTCTATCTCAATGTAGCCTATTACTATCTCATCATAGCCTATAACTTCTTGTTTGGTTGGGTCTATTATAGGCCTTCCTTTTCTAAAGATAAGGAATTTGTCCCCTTTCTCTACTCCCTTTT
Source organism: Synergistota bacterium (assembly GCA_025060595.1). Taxonomy (NCBI): domain Bacteria; kingdom Thermotogati; phylum Synergistota; species Synergistota bacterium. Next base: position 34,760 of record JANXBX010000014.1, read on the forward strand.
CTACTCCTGCATTTATGATGACCTTTCCCTTATCATCTATCCAAGCTATTTGAGCTACTAAACCGCCTCTCTTGAGCCATTCGAGTTTTCTTTTTTCCTCTTCAAGTTTCTCCTTTTCAAGCTTTGAAGGGTGTATTGTCGGGGCCAAGTTCCAGTATTGAAATATCCTATCTGCAACTTTCTTAGTCAGAGCTGCAAAGGCGGTTAAGAGCTCCGTTTGAGTTAGGTTTCCTATAGGGAGTAAATCTGGTATTGTTTCATTTAATATCCATGTCATAAAGTTAATTACTGTTCCAACTGTTATGATTTCAGCTTCACCGCTTATAAGTATAGGTATTTCCGTATAAAAAAGCAGAGTCCCAAGCCTTTTTGACCTTACGGCCCTGTAAACTTCTTTAACCATGTCCTCCATCCATATATTTTGTTCCCACTTTATGGTTTTCGACAATGGATCTACTACCTTTATGTTAACTGCAAAATCAGCATCTTTTAGGCCTACCTTTTCTCTTGAGGAGCTAAAGGATACAAATATAAGTAAATCAGCATCTTCTGATAGCTTCTTTATATTATTTTCATAAAGCTGATTTGCTAGCACCTCTATGCCTTCATATCTTAAAAGTCTGCTCCTTATTTCGCGAGCTATGGCCTCAGCGAACGGTTCAACTCTGCCTTCTAGTCTCTCATCTTTCGGAGTGCTTATTATGGCAAGCTTTCTTGCTTCTTTTAGTAATCTCGGAGGAGACTCTGGAGGAGGACTTTCTATTTCCCGTTCTATTTTATTTAATCTTTTGCTTAAGGCTTCGTATTTAGGTTCTATACTTAGGGTCCTTTTATAGCACTCCTGGGCGGCGTCAAAATATCCTAATCTCTCGTAACACATTCCAAGCCAGAACCAAGCATCAGCCGAGTTAGGATATCTTTCAGTAAGTTTTTTGAGAAATATAATTCCCTCTTCGTAATCTCCTGCTTCGTATAGCGCTTTTCCTCTCTCTAACTCCTGTTCAAGATTTATCTGAGAGGAAACCGGTCTCCCAATAGCGAGAAAAAGTATTAAAAAGGCAGGAATGATTATTATAACTTTCTTCAAGGGAATTCACCTCCCCTTATGGATACAAAGGCCTTTCAACTATATCTCCCTCCTTTGGAGGATCTGCTTCGCTATCTCTAACCCTTATTATTTCCACTATTGCTTCATGAGCTTTAAGTTCCTTAACCTGTAGATCGAAAAGCCTTTGTGGTATTAGTACTACTGGTCTTTTGGGATCTATGGTCTTTACGCTTTTGCTTCTTATTAGATATAAAGTATCGTTTTTTCTTAGTCCATCCTCTTCTCCGAGGTTTATTAAAAACCTCTTTTCATCGAGTACCGCTATTATTCTTCCTCTTAAAGGAAGATATCTTGCTACCAGGTTTGCTCCCTCAAAGATTACCTTTCTTAAGGCTCCTCCAAGAGCGCCTTTTTCAACCTCTTTCCATGTTTTTCTTTCCTTATCTTCAAGGTATGGTAGAACTTGGTTATCCGTTCCTAAAATTACCCTTTCGAAAACTATCTTCTCCTCTTTTATATCGAGCAGTTTAATCTCTAACTCAAGAGTAGCTTTCCAATTTGTCCCTAGAGTTTCACCTTTTCGAATTATGCAGCTTAGTATCTTACTTTGAAGAACGAAATCCATATCTTCGTACTTTTCGTAAGGATCTTCATTCTCTTTTAAAGATGGTAAAAGATGTATTTTCAGCCTATTAAATCTCCTGAAGTATCTGAGCATCATTTTAGTTGCTTCCTCTCCCAAGACATCTCTTATTTCATATTTGTTAGGGTATATTTTGACATCGCTTTCGTTAACCACAGGGATTATTCCGATTTTCAATGGGAAATCAAGAATTCTTTCTACACTAGCTGATGTTCGGGTGTAAAGACTAGATAGTAACATAAATATGACGAAGATTTTAAAAGGATTTCTTTTCATCTTTGCCCTCCTTTCTTAGCTTTAAAAAAAGCGTATTAATATTATTATAGCAAGATTTGCAGAAATTTTAGCTAACACTGGTAATCGGCCCAGTAAATTAATATGATGTTTTGCTTGACATCATATGTTAAATGGTTGAAAAAACTCACTTGGTAAGAGAAAATAACCGAGCTTTTGGTGATATAATAAAGTGTTGGAGATTTAAGAAATGGATTCTTGGTAAGGAGGTGGATGCATTAAGTGCAGAGATTAGATTGCTGTATAACATCGAGCTGTTGTCAGTGTGAGAGTTCCATTCGATTGGTAAGTGAGGTTTGTCCTGCTTGTGGGAAGCAGGGATTGGCTGTTAAGAACTTTACAGTGAAACATATCGTTAAAGAGCAGTATTTAAATGATGTGGGTGATGGTGATTACTTTTTATGTATGAATCCAGAGTGTGATGTGGGCTATTACGGCCGTGGGAAAGTATTTTCGAAGAATCAGTTAAAAGTTCCCATTTGGCTTAAAAGGGATGCCAATCCCAAGTATGTATGCTACTGTAGTAAGGTAACTGAGGAAGATGTTATAAATGCTGTTTTGGAGAAAGGTGCAAATACAATTGCTGATGTTTGCAAAATTACAGGTGCCATGTCTAACTGTAAATGTGAGATCAATAATCCTACAGGTAGCTGTTGTTATAATATAGTTAAGGAAGCTTTTGAGAGGGCATTGGTGCTAAAAAGAAACAGGGTATAAGGTCAAGTTTGAAAGGAGGGGTTTTTCCGTTGAAGACTCTTGGGAGGAGACCAACTTACGACAAGATTCTGATGGGACCAGGTCCATCAACTGTGGGGCCTCGCGTCTTAAGGGCTATGTCTGAGCCGGTTATGGGGTATTTTGACGAAGATTTTCTATCTATATTAAACGAAACTCGTGAACTATTGAGATATGTTTTTCAGACCAAAAATGAGTTAACTCTAGCCGTTTCTGGAACTGGAACTGCTGGAATGGAGACAGCATTGTCTAATCTTATAGAACCTGGAGATAAGGTTATTATATGCGTTAAAGGATTTTTTGGTAATAGGATGGTTGAGATAGCTCAGAGATATGGGGCAGATGTTAAGGTAGTTTCAGCTCCATGGGGTGAGCCTATCTGTCCTGATGACTTAGAGAAGGCTTTAAAAGAGGCGGGGAAAGTTAAGCTTGTAGGTATAGTTCATGCTGAGACATCAACAGGTGTTTTGCAACCTCTTGAGGAGATAGCTAGAATAGTTCATGAAAGAGAGGCTTTCCTTTTAGTTGATGCTGTGACATCTTTAGGTGGTGTTGAGGTTCCGACCGACAGGCTTTCCTTAGATTTCGTTTATAGTGGGACCCAGAAGTGCTTGAGTTGTCCACCTGGTTTGGCTCCTGTAACGGTTGGCTCGAAAGCTGCCGATTATATAAGGAATCGCAAAAATAAGGTGGGAAGCTTCTATCTTGATCTTTCAATAATAGAAAAGTATTGGGATGGAGGGAAGGTTTACCATCATACTCCATCGATGAACCTTATCTATGCCTTAAATGAGGCTTTGAGGATAGTAGCTGAAGAAGGAATAGAAAATAGGTGGAAAAGACACATAAGAAATGCCAAAGCGTTAACTTCTGGACTTGAAGCAATGGGACTTGAGCTCTTGGTTAAGCCTGAATATCGTTTGCCTCCTTTAACTACAATTAAAGTCCCACAAGGTGTAGATGAAGCTCTAGTTAGAAAGCGTTTAATGACCGAGTATAGAATCGAAATAGGAGCCGGCTTAGGTGAGCTTAAAGGAAAGATTTGGAGAGTGGGTCTTATGGGATGTACATCTACTCCAAGGAATATAATGCTTTTCCTTTCTGCATTTGGTGAAATTCTCAGGTCCTTAGGTTTCAGAGCTAACGTTCAAGAGGGCTTAGATGCTGCTTCTAAGGTTCTGGAAGGCGGTGTAAGATAATTGAGGAAGCTTAAAGGTTGTTTAGCTCCGATACCTACCCCTTTTGACGAGGCGGGTGAGCTCTATTTTGACGGTTTAAAGAGGAATTTAGAGGTTTGGGCCAAAAGTTCTCTTGATGGAATAGTAGTTATGGGGTCTAATGGGGAGTTTGTGATGCTCACACAGGAGGAAAAGCTAAAGCTTCTTGAGTTTGTTAGGGAGAACTATCCTAAGGATAAGCTTCTTATTGCTGGGACTTCTTGTGAGTCATATAAGGAGACCTTATTCTTTAATAAAAAGGCTTATGAGTTTGGATACGATGCTGTTTTAGTTTTGCCTCCAAGCTACTATAAGGGTTCCATGACAAACGATGTCTTAGAAAACTATTATCTTAAGCTTGCTGATGATTCTCCTATTCCTGTTTTAATATACAATATGCCAGCAAATAGCGGGATAAACCTGCAGGCTAAGCTTGTTGTTAAGCTCTCAAGTCATCCGAATATACTAGGCATAAAGGATAGCTCGGGGAATATAGTTCAGATTTCAGAGATAGTTTGTGGTGCCAGAAAAGGTTTTGCAGTATTTGCAGGTTCTGCTAACTTCCTTCTTTCCACTTTGGTTATGGGTGGAGTTGGGGGAATAATGGCATTGGCTAACGTTATTCCAGATGTATGTTCTAAAATAATAAAGAATTTTGAGGATGGTAACATAGCTAAAGCAAGGGAGTTACAACTTCTTATACTTAAGATAAATGCTTTTGTAACTTCAACTTATGGAGTTCCTGGACTTAAAGCAGCTTTGGATATAGTTGGCTTATATGGAGGACCTCCGCGTTTACCGCTTTTGCCTCTACCTAAAGATAAAGTAGAGGAGATCAGGAAAGAGGTAGCTAAAGTCCTTGAGCAAGCTTCTTAAGGGGAAGGAGGTTCACCTCCTTCCCCTTAATTTTTAGGAGGTGATATGAAATATGCCTTTAAGGTTTTCTCGGTTGCTCATCCCTATCCTTTTACTTTTATGCTTAGTTAATGATGCGTTTTCTGCTACCTATATAAGTCTTCCACATCCTAAGCTTTCTGGAGGGATTTCTTTAGAGGAGGCTTTGCTTAAAAGGAGATCTGTAAGGAGCTACATAGATAAAGCGCTGTCTTTAGAAGAGCTATCACAGCTTCTTTGGGCTGCTAACGGTATCACGGATACCAGAAGAGGCTTTAGAACTGCTCCATCTGCTGGTGCTTTGTATCCGATAGATATCTACGTTGTAATTAATAGGGTGACTGGGGTTGACAAGGGAGTTTATCGATATCTTCCAAAGGAACACAAGCTTGAGCTTCTTAAGCTTGAAGATGTATCTTTGAAGCTTTACGAGGCGGCTCTTTGGCAAGGCCCTGTCAAGGAGGCAAGCGTAGTTTTCATTCTCGCTTCGTTTCATGAAAGGATCACATGGAAGTACGGGCAAAGAGGTATAAGATATGCTTACATAGAATGTGGTCACATTTGTCAGAATATTTTGCTTCAGGCTACCTCGCTTAAGCTTGGTGCTGTTCCTATAGGTGCGTTTATCGATGATAAGGTTTCTGCCATTTTGAATTTACCATCTAATGCGGAACCGGTATACATTGTTCCTGTGGGAAAGTTGCAATAGCAATTCAATTTTTGAGAATTATCAATATCTTTATCATAACAATATAATATATTGTTGCTCTAGTGACTTGACAATCATCTTTCATTACCCTATTCTTTTTATTTAGGGGGTGGTGATGCGTGAAGGTGTTAATTGTTGACCCGCTAAGGTGTACGGGTTGTAGGGCGTGTGAGGATGCATGCTCTTTTGCGCATGATGGAGTCTTCAATCCTGCTTATTCCAGGATTAGAGTCTTTAACTTTTTTGAGGATCTAGTTTTTGTCCCTTCTGTTTGTCTTCAGTGCGATGAGCCTTACTGTGCGGAGGTTTGTCCAACAGAGGCTCTTGAGAAGAGTCCGGATACAGGGCTTGTTAAACATGATCAGAATAAATGTATTGGTTGCAAGCAATGCCTTGTTGCTTGTCCATGGGGGGCTATTAAAGTTCACATGGGGAGCAAGAAGATAATTAAGTGTGATTATTGCAATGGGGATCCCGCTTGTGTAAAAGTATGTCCACCTAAGGCGGTAGCCTATGAAGAGCTAGAAGATGTGGTTTTAAGCAAGCAAAAGGCGACTGCCAATATCTATAAGGAAATGGTTAAGGAAATGGTAAGGGGGGGTTAACCCATGAAATTGGGTGGCTATCAGGGAAAGATTTTAAGGGTAAACCTCTCTACTGAAGAGATAAAGGTTGAACCTCTTAATGATGTGTGGGCGAGGGATTTCATAGGCGGTAGAGGATATGCTGAAAGGTTGATTTATGAGGAAGTCGACCCCAAGATAGATCCGCTTTCTGAGAAAAATAAGGTTGTTATAACTACTGGCCCGTTAGGTGGAACGCTTGCCCCGTCTTCTGGTAGAGTGATGGTTGTCACTAAGGGACCATTAACTGGGACCATAGCTTGCTCTAATGCTGGTGGGCACTTCGGTCCTGCTTTAAAGCATGCGGGATTTGATATGATAGTCCTTGAGGGTAAGGCTAAGGAGCCTGTATATCTCTGGATAAAGGATGAGAAGGTTGAAATAAGATGTGCTAAACATGTCTGGGGTAAGACTGTAGATGAGGCTGATAAAATTTTAAGAAGCGAAACTCACTCTGAAGCTGAGACCATGGTTATTGGTCCTGCTGGAGAAAAGCTATCTTTTATAGCTAATGTGATGTTTAATGCTCATAGAGCTGCAGGAAGAACCGGTGTTGGTGCTGCAGTTGGAAGTAAGAACTTGAAGGGGATCGTTGTTAAAGGGACTATACCTGTTAAGGTTGCGGATCCGGAGCGCTTCATGGAGGCGGTTTATAAAGCGAGAGAGAAGCTTGCTAAAGATCCGGTTGGGGGTTCTGCTTTGGCTTTATATGGAACTGCAGTATTAATTAATGTTATTAATGAGCATGGAGGTTTGCCTTGCTACAATGCTCAAGACGCTTACTTTAACGGGGCTAATAATATCGCTGGTGAGACTATCGCAGAAAGGAATCTCATAAGAAATGAGGGTTGTGCTGCTTGCCCAATAGCTTGTGGAAGGGTTACGGAGATAAAAGATGGTAAATATAAAGGTGAACGTGGTGGCGGACCGGAATACGAATCTGATTGGTCCTTAGGCTCAATGTGTGGTGTTTCTGATCTTGATGCTGTTATAATGGCTAACTATCTTTGTGATAGGTATGGTATAGATACTATATCGGCTGGATCGACGGTTGCTTGTGCAATGGAGCTTTATGAGAAGGGCTACATACCTAAGGGGGATTCCCCTATTCCGCTAGAGTTTGGTTGTGGTGAGGCCTTGGTGGAGGCTATTAGACTTATGGGGAATCAGGATACACCTTTGGGTAAGCTTTTAGCCCAGGGTTCTTACAGGCTTGCTGAATACTATGGGCATCCAGAGCTTTCCATGAGCGTTAAAAAGCAAGAGTTTCCGGCTTATGATCCAAGGGCTATTAAGGGTATAGGTCTTAACTATGCTACGAGTAATCGTGGAGCTTGTCATGTTAGAGGATATACGATAGCTGCTGAAATTTTAGGTAGGTTCGGTGGGGCTGATAGACTAAGGTATGAAGGGAAGGCAGCGTTGGATAAGACCTTGCAGGATGTTACTGCTGCACTTGATTCGACTGGCATATGTTTATTTACTACATTTGGGCTTGATGTTGAAGATTTAGCTGCTATGTATTCTGCTGCTACCGGCTTTGAATGTGATGTCAAAGAGTTCATGAAGATAGGGGAGAGAATATGGAATCTTGAGAAGCTATTTAACTTAAAGGCTGGATTTACTAGGAAAGACGATACCTTACCGGAAAGGCTCTTTAAGGAGCCCATAAAGTCTGGCCCATCTAAAGGAGAGGTTGTAGATAGGGAAGAGTTTGAAAAGATGCTCGATGAGTACTATGAGCTGAGAGGCTGGAATAAAGATTCTGTTCCAACGAAGTCTAAACTTGAGGAGCTTGGTATAGCTGATCTACTATGAGGCACATAATAATCGGAGCTGGACCAGCAGGTATATCCGCTGCAAGAAGGATAAGGGCTATTTCACCTAAGGACGAAGTGATAATTTTATCTAGGGATAGCGTAAAACCATATAGTAGGATGGTCCTTCCTTATATGCTCTGTGGGGAGGCCTCGTTTGAGGTCTCCCTTCTTTCTGTGCCAGAAGGGGTTAAGCTTCTTCTTGGAGAAGAGGTTATTAAGATTGATCCTAAAAATAGGCTTCTTGAAACGAGAAAGGGGAGTAAGTTTTCTTTTGACACTTTACTTATAGCCTCTGGCGCTAACCCCTTTTCTCCTGATGTTAAAAGTTCTTTTTCCTTTACCGTTAGGAATGTGGAGGATATAAAGGGTATAAAAGAGGCTATTGTGAGAGTGAAGGATAAACCTGTTATTTTAGCTGGGGCTGGTCTTGTAAATATGGAGATAGCTGATGCCTTATACAAGATGGGCATACCCTTTACTTTCGTTGTTAGATCGGACAGACTGCTTTCTCAGATTTTAGACTCGGAAGCTTCAAAAATTTTTGAGGGTATTCTCTTAAGATTGGGTTGCGATATATTTAAGGGTGAAGATATAACTGAAGTTGAAGAAACAAGGGAAGGGATTATAGCAAGACTCTCTTCGAGGAAGGTCGTGAGCGGATCTTGTGTCATATTTGGTAAAGGGGTTAAGCCCGCATCTGAAATATTAGGTGGTACAGGGATTAAGGTTAATAGGGGTGTGGTGGTTGATGAGTTTATGCAGACAAATGTAGAGGGCATATATGCAGCGGGAGATGTTGCTGAAACAAGGGATATAGTTTTCGGGGATGATAGGCTTCACGCTATATGGCCCTTAGCGGTGGAGCAGGGTAAAGTTGCCGGATCTAACATGGCTGGCCTCAGGATTAAATATAAAGGTAGTGTAACGAGGAATATAGCTAATATATTGGGGAGAACTATCTTCACGGGTGGAATGAGCGTAGAGGATAGGTTTGATGTGATAAGGAAGAAAGCTGATGGAGAATATAAGAAGGTAGCCTTAAGAGATGGTGTAATTGTTGGTTTCATTTTTATTGGAGAGATTAAAGAACCTGGTGCCTATATTTATGCTATAGAAAACGAGATTAAGGTAACCCCCTTTTTAGATAAGGTTCTTGATGGAAGTTTATCTGTTAATGATTTTCGAAAGAAAATCTATGTGATTTTGTAAGTTACCTCATCTGTAAAGTGTATGGCTCCCTATTTTAGTGAAGGACTTATCTTTTCCACAAGAGTAGTTTCCTGCCGTTTTTAGTGGCGGGAAAAGTAAGTTTTATCTATCCTCAAGAAATTTTACGTTAAAATCTCTCTTATATCATAATTGCTACCTTCAATGTTACTCTTTTGAGGTTTATAAAAAGGGTCTTGACATATTTCATATATGAATCTATAATGTATCGCAAAACCTTAGAATAAATCTTAGAGGAGGGTGAGCTGAGTGATGTCTTTTTCAAGGCCCAATGCCTCAGAAGCTACCTTAACGAGGCTAAGGCAAAGGGATTTTTCTCCATTTAGTGGAATGTGCGTTACCTGTTTGGATGGGTGCATTGGTCTTTGCGAGATTGGAAGATCTGCTATAAGGGGTAGGGAATATCTTTATCCTCAGCCTTATGGTAAGATAACGGCTGGTTCGCAGAAGGATTATCCTGTTGACTTTTCTCATATTAATATAAGTGGGACTTGCGTAGGAGCTCATGGTGTTGAAGCTGATCCTGATGTAGCTACTTTCCCTAAGGTTAGTATTGAGACTAAGATAAAGGATATTAAGCTTAGAGCTCCTTGGTTCACAACTGGGTTAGGTTCTACATTTGTTGCGAGAGATAATTGGGAGGGGGTAGCTATAGGTTCTGCTTTATTTGGTACAATGGTTGGAATAGGTGAGAATGTATGTGGTGTTGATCCTGATGCCAAGTTCAAGAATGGGCAGGTTATTAAGTCTCCCGAGATGGAAAGAAGAATAAAGCTCTTTAAAGAGTGGCAAAAGGATGGTTATGGCGAGGTTATAGTTCAGGAAAATGTTGAAGACTCGAGGGCGAAGGTGCTTGAATATGTATTGGGTGATCTAGGAGTCAAGTTTGTAGAGGTAAAATGGGGACAGGGAGCAAAGGATATAGGAGGAGAGATTAAGCTTCCCTCTATTGAGTGGGCTAAGACCCTAAAAGATAGAGGATATATAGTTTATCCAGATCCTGATGATCCTGTTGTTCAAGAGATATATAGAAAGGGCGGTATTAAAGAGTTCGAAAGGCATTCTCGCTTAGGAATGGCTTCCTTAGATGGCTTTCTTAAGAGGGTTCAAGAGCTTAGAGATAGAGGGGCAAAATATATCTCTCTTAAGACAGGGGCTTATAGACCAAGGGATCTGGCTTTGGCTTTAAAATGTGCATCTGAAGCTAGAATAGATCTCCTTATAGTTGACGGGGCTGGTGGAGGAACTGGAATGAGCCCATGGAGGATGATGAATGAATGGGGCATTCCTACTATTTATCTTGAGTCCCTTACTTATAAGTACGCAAAAATATTGAAAAATAAGGGTAAGTATGTTCCACCGATAGCCATAGCTGGTGGTTTCACTTTGGAAGATCATATATTTAAAGGGCTAGCCCTTGGGGCCCCGTTTGTTAAGCTTGTAGCTATGGGGAGATCTACATTGACTGCTGCTATGGTGGGCAAGACTATAGGAGAGATGGTTAAAGAGGGTAAGGTTCCTCAGGAGTATAAAAAATATGGTGAAGATATTGAAGAGATATTCTCTTCCGTATCAGATCTTAAGAAGCAGTATGGGGAGGATTGGAAGAAGATACCCCCATCGGCATTGGGAGTATACGCATATTTTGATAGACTTGCAACAGGCTTAAAACAGTTTATGGCTGGTGCTAGGAAGTTTAGCTTGGAGTACCTAGATAGAAGTGATTTAATATGTTTGACTGAGGAGGCCTCTAAAGTAACTGGTCTTCCTTATGTTATGGAAATGGATTATGAGGAAAGCATGAAAATATTAGAGGGTTAAGGTTTGGTTTTTCTTTAAAGTTGTGATATACTTAAAAATAATATGATAGGTGGCGGGGAGCTCCTGATGTTTAGGGGCTGAGAGGGTAGGTATAACCTGCCGACCCGTGGAACCTGCTCTGGGTAATGCCAGCGAAGGGACCACCGTAGTTGAAAATAAAGGTCCTCTGGGCATATGCCCAGAGGACCTTTATTTTCAGTGTAGGAGGTGTTAATGATGCTTAAAAGACATGTTGTTTTAAGTGGAGTTCTTGTAGCAGTTTGTGTTGCTCTTTCAGGACTCTATATTCCAGTTGGTCCTACGAAGGTTTACCCTTTTCAGCACATGGTTAACGCTATAGCTGGCGTTTTGCTGGGTCCTGCTTGGGCTGCGATAATAGCTACTATAGCCGCTATAATTAGGAATCTTCTTGGCGTTGGAACTTTGTTTGCTTTTCCAGGTGGAATTCCAGGAGGAATCATAGTGGGGCTTCTTTATCGATATATAAGAAGAGATTGGGTAGCCTTGTTCGAGCCTTTGGGAACTGGTCCCATAGGTGCGACTATAAGCGCTTGGATAATAGTTCCCTATATTCAGAGCAATATAGGTTGGCTTGCTCTTCAAACTGCATTTTTGGCAAGTAGTATTCCCGGAAGTATTCTTGGTTTCATAGTCTTAAAGATCATAAGAAAGGGAGGTGTTTTAAGAGATGGAGGAAATAAGGCCGGTTCGGGATAACGAACGAATTCTGACAGGTTTTGATCTTTTTCTTTTATGGATAGGAGCGGCTATATCCTTGGCTGAGGTTTGGGCTGGGGGTATGCTTGCTCCCTTAGGATTAGGTATGGGTATACTGGTTATAATCTTGGGGCATGTTATAGGGAATACTCCCTTTGCTCTCGGAGGAATCATTGGGAATAAATATGGTATACCCAGCATGGTTACATTAAGACCTTCTTTTGGGGTAAGGGGATCTTACCTTGGAAGTATCCTTAATGTTGTTCAGCTTATAGGTTGGACTGCTGTAATGCTTTTTGTTGCTGGTGATGCCGCTTATGCCATATATTCCGGTATAGACAGGAGACTCTGGATAATCTTAATAGGAATTGTAACTACGCTTTGGGCTATAGGTGGCTCGAGGTATTGGAAATGGGCTGGAAGAATCGGCGTTTTAGCTCTTGCAGGTGTTTGTGTTGTTGCGACATACTCTATCTTAAAGGAAGGAATCCCTGGCAAATCTCCATCAGGTATGGATTTCGGACTTGCTCTTGATCTTGTCATAGCTATGCCTGTTTCGTGGCTTCCTTTGGTTAGCGATTATTCTCGATACTCTAAGAGTGTTAGCGGGGCTTTTTGGGGTACATGGTTTGGTTATATGATAGGTAGCTCCTGGATGTATGCTTTAGGATTAATGGCCTTCTTAAGCACTGGTTCCACTGATGTGATATCCGTTATGGTTAAGCTTGGTTTTACAGGATTAGCTTTGATTCTTGTTCTCCTTTCGACAGTTACTACTACTTTTCTTGATCTTTATTCTGCTGCAGTATCTTTTATGAACTTCAGTTCTCGCTTTAATAGAAATTTAATTTTGGTGATAGCTGGAATTATAGGCATTGCAATAGCCTTAGTTTTTCCGCCAGGGGCTTATGAAGGTTTCCTTCTCCTTATAGGTGGAATGTTTTGTCCTATATTTGGAGTGGTTCTGGCAGATTACTTCATTTTAAGAAAGGGGATTATAAAAGTAGAGGATCTATATAAAATGGGAGAAGGGATTTACTGGTATAATGGTGGTGTAAACTGGTGGGCGGTCTTTTGTTGGGCTTTAGGTTTTGTGCTTTACGAGATTATAGCTCTTAAGGCTCCCTGGATAGGAGCTTCGATTCCCAGCATGGTTGTAGCGGGATTAGTTTACTTGTTGAAAAGAGGGTGATCTTTTTGGGTTACGAAGGTATAGCTTTGACTGTTGCTGGATCTGATTCAAGCGGTGGTGCTGGGATTCAAGCTGATTTGAAAACCTTTGCTGCCTTTAATGTATATGGTGCTTCTGTAATTACCTCTATAACTGCTCAGAATACGACTGGGGTTTTTGCTGTATTTGATATTCCGCCTGAAATAGTGGGGAAGCAGTTTGAAGTTGTGGCTGAGGATTTAAATATCGGTGCTGTAAAGATAGGGATGCTGTCAAATAGTGAGATAATGATAGTTGTAGCTGAGAATATTAAGAAATATAGGATAGAGAAGGTTGTGCTTGATCCGGTTATGGTTGCTAAGACGGGAGCGCCGCTCATAAAAGATGAGGCTATAAAAACGCTTAAGGAAGTTATGATTCCACTTGCTTATGTTATAACTCCTAACATTCCAGAAGCGGAGATATTAACGGGAATTAAGATATCTAATCCTATGGATATGAAGGAGGCAGCGAAGATAATCTTTAACATGGGAGCTAAACATGTTCTTATTAAAGGTGGACATTTAATGGGATACTCTAAGGTTATAGATATTTTGTTTGACGGTAAAGCTTCTTACGTATTTCAATCGGATAAGGTTGAGACGAAAAACACTCATGGTACAGGTTGCACCCTTTCTTCAGCTATAGCTGCAGGGCTTGCTAAGGGTAAGGATGTGTACAAGGCTGTATCTGATGCGGAGAAATATATTAACTTGGCAATAAAGGAGGCCCCAAAGAACATAGGGCATGGTTTCGGCCCTCTTTATCATAACGTAAAAATATGAAAAGTGATAATAATTTTATAAAAGTAGTGGGTGAAGTTAAAAGGCGTTCTCCTTTGGTAGTTCAAATTACGAACTTCGTTTCTGCTTCCTTTCAAGCTGCTTCTACCTTAGCTATAGGGGCTCATCCTATGATGCCTGTAAGCGAAATGGAAATAGAGGAAATTCTTTCTAAAGCTGATTCTTTATTGGTGAATATTGGGACTATTGATGAGGGGAGAATGAACTGTATAAGGAGGGCTATAAGGTACGCTAAAGATGAAGGTATTCCTGTGGTTTTGGATCCGGTTGGCTGTGGTGTTTCAGAGATGCGAAGGAAGTTGGTGTTTGAGCTTCTGAATGTAGGTGGGATATGTATAGTTAAGGGGAATGCGGGTGAGATTCTTTCTATATATGGATTAGGTGGCCTTGCGAAGGGGGTTGATTCTGCTCCTTATGATGTCTTAGAGGGGGAAGTGGAGAACATCGTTAGGAGCCTAGCGCTTAATTATAATTGCGTTTTCGCCATGACCGGAAGGGAGAATATCGTTTCTGATGGAAGTAAGGTTTCTAAGATTGTTGGTGGGGAGAGAATAATGGCTTACGTTACAGGTATGGGGTGTGCTTTAGGGTCCATTATGGCTGCATTTTTAACAGTTGTTGATCCTTGGTTATCAGCTATCTGCGCTCTTGAGCTATTCTCTGAAATTTCAAAGAGGGCTTACTCTAAAAGTAAAGGTCCTGGTAGCTTTAAAGAGAGTTTTTTAGATGAGCTTTATCTGTTGTGGGAGGGATATGTATGAAAATAGATTTGAGCCTTTATGTAATAACAGATGAGGAAATTGCTAAAAAATCTCACATTGAAATAGCTAAAGAGGTTCTTGAGGGAGGGGCAACCGTTATTCAGCTCAGAGATAAAAATAAAAGTGACAGAGAAATGGTTAAGATAGCTAAAGAGATGGTAAGGATTTGTCATGCTTATGGTGCTTATTTGATAGTGGATGATAGGGTTGATGTGGCGTTGGTAAGCGGTGCTGATGGTGTTCACCTTGGATCTGAGGATATACCTGTTTTCGATGTGAGGAAGGTGGCTCCGGAGAACTTTATAATAGGAGCAACTGTTCATAGTGTTGAAGAGGCCTTGAAAGCTCAAGAAGAGGGAGCAGACTATTTAGGGGTGGGGAGCATTTTCCCAACGGCTACTAAAAGGAGGGAAATAGTTCTCATAGGTCTTGAAGGTTTGCAAAAAGTGATTTCTGCAGTTACTATACCTGTTGTGGCTATAGGTGGGATAAGGCTTGAGCATGTTAGGAGTATATTTGAGACTGGGGCTTCTGGTATAGCTGTTTGTTCTTATATTCTCTCTCAGGAAGACATAACTGAGGCCACAAGAAAGCTAAAGAGGGAAATAGAGAGGGTTTCCATTTTGCTTGGGAGAGAAAAGGATTGAAGGAAAAGGCCTTTAAATTCGTTATTATTTTAGGTATCGTTAGCCTCCTTTCTGATATGACATATGAGGGAGCTCGTAGCATAGCAGGACCATTTCTCGCAACTTTGGGAGCAAGCGGCACGGTTGTTGGCTTTGTAGCTGGATTTGGTGAGTTTATCGGTCAAGGTTTAAGGATCCTCTTTGGTTACTTGAGCGATGTAACTAAAAGATACTGGATGTTTACTATACTAGGCTATCTTGTTAACTTATTAGCAGTGCCTCTTTTAGCTTTTGCCGGAAGCTGGCAAGCTGCAGCATTTTTGATAGTTGCTGAGAGATTGGGGAAAGCCATAAGAACGCCTGCTAGGGATGCCATGTTATCTCATGCTGCCTCTCAGATCGGTGGAGGAAGAGCTTTTGGAATACATGAAGCCTTAGATCAAATAGGTGCTTTATTGGGTCCTGCTATAGTTAGTTTAATACTTTATCTTAAAAACGATTATAAGTCTGCTTTTCTTTGGCTCTTTCTTCCAGCCTCTTTAGCGCTCTTAACGCTTCTTATTAGTAGGCTTTTATATCCTTCTCCGGAGGAAATGGAGAAGCTTTCCTATTTTAAATTAGAAAGTATCTTATCGAGGAACTTCTGGATTTACTTAATCGCTATAGCTCTTATAGCAGCTGGATATGTTGATTATCCTCTGATTGGCTTTCATGTTGTTAAAAGCGGTATAATCTCACCTAATTATGTACCTCTTCTTTATGCGTTGGCAATGGGAGTTGATGCCATATCCGCTTTACTTTACGGATATCTTTTTGATCGATGGGGATTACGTGTTTTAGCTTTCGTTATCGTCTTATCCTCTCTTTTTGCTCCTCTTATCTTCTTTGGAGGTTTGTATCTTTTAATTTTGGGAGTCTTCCTTTGGGGTATGGGAATGGGAGCCCAAGAATCGATATTAAGAGCCCTTGTTGGTGGAATGGTTTCTCCTGAAAAGAGGGCTACAGCCTATGGAATTTTTAATGCCATATATGGGGTTTCCTGGTTTTTAGGGAGCGCTTTTATAGGACTACTATATGATTTTTCTTTAACTTATGTTGTATTTTTCTCCTTAGTGTTGCAGCTAGTGTCCGCTTTTATTATTCTTCTATTATCTAAAAAGAGGGATTTCCTTTAGCTTCGGTTATTATTCTTTCTCTTGACATATAGATCATCTTATGTTAAGGTTAGATTAGCTTGGAGAAGAGGGAAGTAAGTAAAACTCAAGATATTTGGTTTTTCCAAAATATAGATGTGGAGCGGGCAGCTGTGCTTCTGGCTATATCTAGGACCAGAGAAGAGGAGGCCTTTATTAAGGAGCTTTTATCGAATTTAGGTTTGAAGGCGTGTGTCTTCGAGATAGGCGGTATAAATGATGAGTTGCGTCCTAAGCTCGGTATTCAAACGGTCACAACATGTTTAAAGCATGGTGTTATAAGGCAGGTTAAGTCGGATGTTCACGCTGTTATACATGCTGTGCTTGAGGCTGAAAGAGGTTTGTTGATGGATGCTCCTTTAAGCAGTAGCTTGCTTTTAAAAGTGTCTGTGGTTAGTAATGGTAAATGGTTGGCTGTTTGTATGTTTGGTGAATCTGCTTTTCATGTTCTGACTAATCATCGCAGAATAGGTTTGGGAGTAATGCATTTAGGAGATTAAGCAGTTTTACTGATAATGTGAAAAAGTGAGAATAACAATAGAATAGGGTTTGTGAAAATGGGAAGACGGGATAAAGCGAAGGGAAAGAAAAATCTCTTCGCTTTATTTTTTTGAAAAAGGGGGTAGAGGGGTAATCATGCCTGAGAAGACTATTGAGGAGCTTATTAATGAGCTTGAAGTTAAGCGGCAAGAGGT